>JAJQGZ010000173.1 GCA_021200075.1 Clostridiales bacterium
TATATGATAATTCCAGTCATTTATAAACTTTTAGTAAATACAAGGTACTACGATTAGCTGATGAAGTACAGACTTTATAGAGGTAAATTCTGTTCGCCCAAATAAAAACCGCAGGCAAAAGCCTGCGGTCAGTAAAGATATAAGTAATAGCTGAATTACTTGAGTTCAACCTTTGCGCCTGCTTCTTCAAGCTTAGCCTTGAGAGCCTCAGCGTCTGCTGTCGGAACAGCTTCCTTAACGGTTGAAGGAGCGCCGTCAACAATTTCCTTAGCCTCTTTAAGACCAAGGCCTGTTGCCTCACGAACTGCCTTGATAACCTGAATTTTGTTAGCGCCGATTTCTGCAAGCACTACATCAAATTCTGTCTTCTCCTCAGCTGCGGGTGTGCCGCCGTCTGTCGGAGCTGCAACTGCTACTGTCGCAGCTGTGCTTACGCCGAATTCTTCTTCTACTGCCGATACGAGCTCTGAAAGCTCAAGAACCGTAAGAGTTTTAAGCTCTTCTACGATTGCCGTAACTTTTTCTGATGCCATTTTGTTTTCCTCCGTTTAGAATAAAATAAATATTTTTGGATTATTCGGCTGTTTCTTCAGCCGGTGCTTCGTTTGAAGCGGGTGCTTCTTCTTTTGCTTCTTCTGCTTCGGGAGCGAACTGCTCTTCCTGAGAATCGTTGCTTTCCTTTTCAACAGGAGAGCAAGCTTCTACTCCGCCTTTTTCCTCGATTGCCTTTACCGCACGGGCAAATGCAGCGATAGGTGCGTTGAACACACTGCACACCGTGGCAAGGAGAACTTCTCTTGACGGAAGCTTTGCAAGAGCGATAAGCTTTTCAAGCGAGATAACCTCGCCGTCAAGATAACCGGATTTGAGATTGAAACTGTCGTGAGTATCCGCATACTTTTGCAGGATACGGGCGGACGCAACATAATCGTCAGCCGAAGTTGCTATAGCCGTTGTTCCCTCAAGGACAGAATCGATACCCCCAAGACCTGCGTCCTGAGCCGCTCTTTTGAGAATGGTATTTTTGATAACCGTATATTCAACACCGGTTTCACGCAGCTCACGGCGGAGCTTTGTATCATCCTCAACATTGATGCCCTTGTAATCAACAACTACGCCTGCGCAGGAATTTTTAATCCTGTCGGAAAGTTCGGCGACCATTTGCTTCTTCTTTTCAAGAACTGCTGTACTTGGCATATTTTTACCTCCGTAATTATTTGCCGCAAAAGCGGACTTTTGCCGAGCAAAAAAAGCTCGGATTCCGTAAGCTGAAAAACGGCTTGCGGAGGCTGTTTAGCTATACAAAAAGTGCATTCCGAAAACCTCGGAATGCACCAAACACACAAAATAACCGTTTAAGGATAAATGATTATCTGAATGTTCATTCCTCGGCAGGCGGTAAACTTACGCCGTATTGGCACTTGCTGTCTTTGGCTGAACAGCGAATGTATTGTAACACATGAAAAGCTCCCTGTCAATACCTAAATTATTCTGCGGATGCAGCTGAGCCAACCTTGTTGGGATTGATTTTAATTCCGGGGCCCATAGTTGAAGCAACTGCAACAGATTTGATATACTGACCCTTTGAAGACTCGGGCTTTGCTTTGATAATAGCGTCGAGAAGAGTGTTGAAGTTTTCAAGCAGCTTTTCCGTACCGAAAGAAGCCTTGCCTATCGGGCAGTGAATGATGTTTGTCTTGTCAAGACGATATTCAATCTTACCGGCCTTAGTGTCCTTAACAGCCTTTGCAACATCGGGTGTTACAGTGCCTGCCTTGGGAGACGGCATAAGACCATGAGGGCCGAGGATTTTACCGAGACGGCCTACAAAGCCCATCATATCGGGAGAAGCGACTGCAACATCAAAATCCATCCAGCCGCCCTGTATCTTCTGCACAAGGTCTGCCTCGCCGACGATATCAGCGCCTGCTTCCTCAGCGGCTTTTGCAAGATCGCCCTTTGCAAATACGGCGACCCTTACATTTTTACCGGTTCCGTTGGGGAGAATAACCGCACCCCTTACCTGCTGATCTGCATGACGGGAATCAACGCCGAGACGGATATGTGCCTCGATAGTTTCGTCAAACTTGGCGGTTGCGGTTTTTGCCGAAAGCTCAAGAGCTTCGGCAGAGTCATATAAATTTGAACGGTCGATAAGCTTAGCGCCGTCCGTATACTTTTTTCCGTGTTTCATAATATATAATACCTCCAGTGGTTAAATCGGATACTTCCTCCCACAAGGGAATTAGTCTTCTACTTCTACGCCCATACTGCGTGCCGTGCCGGCAATCATTGACATTGCCGCTTCAAGTGAAGCTGCGTTAAGGTCGGGCATTTTTGTTTCGGCGATTTTTTGAACATCAGCCTTGGAAATCTTGGCTACCTTATTCTTGTTCGGAATACCCGAAGCCTTTTCAATTCCGCATGCCTTCTTGATAAGAACCGCTGCCGGCGGAGTCTTTGTAACAAATGTGAATGAGCGATCCTCGTATACCGTGATAACTACCGGAATAATAAGACCTGCATCGTTCTTGGTTCTCTCGTTAAATTCCTTTGTAAACGACATAATGTTTACACCGTGCTGACCGAGAGCCGGGCCTACGGGCGGTGCCGGAGTCGCTTTACCGGCAGGAATTTGAAGTTTGATTAAACCTACTACCTTTTGTGCCATAATTGTTTCCTCCTAAAAATTGTGGTAAATGGCGAAGCTTGAGCTTCTCCCACCGCTGACGGCGGATGAAAAAATCTGCCTACAACGATAATAAGCAGATATACTGCGAATTACTGAAATTAAATAAATAAAATATAAATGTTTCCGCTGTTAAACCGGGTGAAATGACGGTTTAACAAAATTAATTTTCGCTTACCTTTTCAAGCTGGTCAAGCTCAAATTCAACGGAATTTTCTCTGCCGAACATCGAAACAGTGACATTGACACTGTTGCTGTCAACATCAATTTCATCAACAACGCCGGAAAATCCTACAAGCGGGCCTTCAACAATATTGACTGCATCGCCGACTTCGTAAGAAACCCTGACGCTGACCCTTTCAAGGTTGTTGTTCCTGACTTCCTCGTCCGTAAGCGGTTGAGGCTCACCCTCGGGGCCAACAAAACCCGTACAGCCCCTCGTATTGCGAACAACATACCAGCTTTCGTCCGTAACTATCATTTTAATAAATACATAGCCGGGCATAAGCTTTCTTTGGTATTCCTTTTCGGTTCCGTCCGACTTAACCTCCTTGACTGTTTCCGTAGGTATTTCTACTTTTTGGATAAGGTCGTGAAGATTACGGTTTTCTACAACTATTTTAATATCGTTCGCCACTTTATTTTCATATCCCGAAAAAGTGTGTGCGACATACCATTTTGCTTCTTCCATCTACAGCCTCCGGAATAATAAATCAGTTTTTAATATTAAAGCTTTACCGATATTATTCATCGGCTTCGGCTGTGGTTTCTTCCTCAGCTGTGGTTTCCTCCTCAGTATCGGAATCTTCATCAGCCGTTGTTTCTTCCTCAGTACCCGAATCTTCCTCGGCTTCGGTTTCCTCTTCGGTATCCGTGTCATCTGACGCAACCGTGGTTGTCTCGGTAGTTGTTGTCTCGGCAAGGTTCTTGATACCTTTCATTCCGAGAGAAAGACCCGAATCGACAATGTAGATGCAAACGCCAACTATAAGAACTACTATAAGAACGATAACCGTGTTCCTGAGCACATCCTTAGCGCTTGCCCATACAATCTTTTTGCCCTCAGCCTTTACGCTCTTAAAGAACGAGGCGATTGACTTAAAGGGATTCTTTTTCTTCTTCTTTTTACCGTTTGAATTTTTGGAGCCGTCGGCTTTTTTCGCTTTCTTTTCAGCCTTTTTATCAGCCTTGTCAACTTTCTTCTCGGCTTTCTTTTCGGCTTTAGCGGTTTTTTCCTCCGATTTTGCGGAAGCTTTATTTTCTTCAGCCATCTTGTTCTCCTCCCGTCACTTCGTCTCTCTGTGGAGAGTATGCTTCTTGCAGAAACGACAATATTTGTTCATTTCCAGTCTTTCGGGCGTGTTCTTCTTGTTCTTCATCGTGTTGTAATTGCGCTGTTTGCATTCAGTGCAGGCTAAGGTTACCTTAACTCTCATAAATAGCACCTCCGTTAAAATTTCGATAAATAATCTCCCTCGTTCGCCACGCAAAGCGAAGCAGGCAAAAAAATAAGGCCTAAAGGCTCGTTCACCTACTACGAGGTAAAGATACTATATCATAGAGTTCGGCAATAGTCAAGTGGTTTTTTCAAATTTATTTTTTTACCTCGGACGAATAACCGACAAAAAGAAATTTTACAACGACAGAGTATATACATTATATTTAGTGCATATTTAATGCACTTCCGTTAAAAGCACGATATATTCAAAAATTCGTAAATCGCTTTTGTAAAAATATACAAAATGCTTGTATATTTCCTGTCTTTTTTGAATATTTATACAAACATTGTAAAAACTCTTGCATTACGGAGCCATTCTAACTATAATGATTTAAGAAATCAATAAATATTTTATTTAAGGAGATATACTGTTATGGCAAAATCTAAAAAAGATATTAAAAAAGTTGTGCTTGCATATTCGGGCGGACTTGACACTTCAATCATAATCACCTGGCTCAAGGAAAACTACAATAACTGCGAGGTTATCGCCGTTTCCGGTGATGTAGGACAGGGAACGGAGCTTGACGGACTTGAAGAAAAGGCAATCAAAACCGGCGCTTCAAAGCTGTATGTGCTCGACCTCAAAGACGATTATGTTGAAAATTATATTTTTCCTTGCGTTAAAGCCGGTGCGGATTACGAAACGTATCTGCTCGGAACATCGCACGCCCGTCCCTGTATTGCAAGGGGTCTTGCCGAAATCGCCAAGAAAGAGGGAGCTGACGCTATCTGCCACGGCTGTACCGGCAAGGGCAACGACCAGGTCAGGTTTGAGCTTACTCTCAAAGCCTTTGTTCCCGAAATGGAAATTATCGCTCCCTGGAGGGAATGGGATATAAAATCCCGTGAAGAGGAAATCGAGTACGCGGAAGCGCACAATATTCCGCTTAAAATTAACAGGGAGACAAATTACAGCAAGGACAAGAATGTTTGGCATTTGAGCCACGAGGGACTCGACCTTGAAGACCCGGCAAACGAACCGCTTTATCTCAAAGACGGCTTTCTTGAAATGGGCGTTGCTCCCCAGCAGGCGCCCGACGAGCCGACATATATTACAATTCATTTTGAAAAAGGCGTACCCACCGCAATCGACGGCGAGGAATTAAAACCGCTTGCAATTGTTGAAAAGCTCAACAAGCTCGGCGGAGAGAACGGAATCGGTCTACTCGATATAGTTGAAAACCGACTTGTCGGAATGAAGAGCAGGGGCGTATACGAAACTCCCGGCGGAGCGGTTCTTTACAAGGCTCACGAATTTTTGGAAATGATTACTCTCGACAAGCAGACTTCTCACTACAAGAGGCTTGTTGCGCAGAAATTCGGCGAACTTGTATATGACGGACTATGGTTTACTCCTCTGCGTGAAGCTCTTTCGGCTTTCGTTGACAAAACGCAGGAAACCGTTACCGGCGATGTTAAACTCAAGCTCTACAAGGGCAACATCATAAATGCGGGAATTACATCCCCCTATTCTCTTTACGACGAAAACATTGCGTCATTCGGCGAAGACGGCGGTGCATACGACCAGGCGGATTCCGCAGGATTTATCAACCTGTTCGGGCTGAGCATTAAGGTAAAGGCTTTGCTTGACCAAAAAAGAAAAAACGAGAACAAAGAGTAAATTTTGGCAGTCAAAACAATCCGAATATACTAAACACTGAATTATACGGAATAATATTATGGGACAATTATGGAAAGGCAGGTTCAAAAAAGAGCTTACCAAAGAAACCAATGATTTTAACTCCTCGATAAAATTCGACAGCAGGATGTTTGAGGAGGACATAAAGGGCAGTATTGCTCACGCAACAATGCTCGGAGCAACGGGTATAATAGATAAATCCGAAAGCGACAAAATCACAAAGGGTCTTGCCGAAATACTTGACGACATTAAAAGCGGCAAGCTTGAAATTGATTATGAAAGCGAGGATATCCATACCTTTGTTGAGGGCGAGCTGACAAAAAGGCTCGGTCAAACAGGTAAACGGCTTCACACCGCAAGATCGAGAAACGACCAGGTGGCGCTCGATATACGAATGACGCTGAAAAAGGAAATTGATATAATCTGCGGCAAGCTCAAAGGACTTATCACCGTTTTGTGCGACAAGGCGGAGGAAAACACCGACACGATTATGCCGGGTTACACCCATTTGCAAAGAGCGCAGCCGATAACATTTGCACATCATCTTTCGGCATACTGCTCTATGCTGTGCCGTGACCTCGACAGGCTTGCGGATGTAAAAAAGCGGATGAATGTTCTCCCTCTGGGAAGCTGCGCACTTGCGGGAACAACCTATCCGATTGACAGGAGCCAAGTGGCGGAGCTCCTCGGATTTGACGATATATCGGCAAATAGTCTTGACGGCGTATCCGACAGGGATTTTTGCATTGAGCTTGCAAGCGCACTTTCTATTATAATGGTTCACCTCTCCAGATTCAGCGAGGAAATCATTATGTGGTGCAGTTGGGAATTTAAGTTTGTTGAGCTTGACGACGCATTTTCAACCGGGTCAAGCATTATGCCTCAAAAGAAAAATCCCGACGTTGCGGAGCTTGTAAGAGGAAAAAGTGGAAGAGTGTTCGGTGACCTTACCATACTGCTGACTGTTATGAAAGGCATTGCACTTGCGTACAACAAGGATATGCAGGAGGATAAGGAAGCGATATTCGACGCAGTTGACACTGTAAAAATGTGCCTTGACGCTTTCACCCCGATGATTGCAACAATGACCGTACTGCGTGACAATATGCGAAATGCGGCGGCAAAAGGATTTATCAACGCAACCGACTGCGCCGATTATCTTGTAGGCAAAGGTCTGCCGTTTCGTGACGCTTACAAGGCTACGGGCGAGCTTGTATCGCTTTGCATAGATAAGGGCGAAACGCTTGAATCACTGCCGATTGAGAAATACAAAAAAATCTGCGATTTATTTGACGATGATGTTTACACAGCAATTAACCTTGAAAAATGCGTGAACGACCGCACCGCTCCCGGAGGCCCGAGCGCCGGCAATGTTAAAGAGCAGATTGAAAAAGCAAGGGAATTTGTTAATAGTTTTCAGCTCGGCTGACGAATTTTGTCGTTTAATAAACGAAATGATTTGTATTGACTGAAAGGCCGATTGTAAAATGAAGTTGAACATCTAAAAAATCCATAGCGATTGAA
>JAJQGZ010000038.1 GCA_021200075.1 Clostridiales bacterium
TATATAAACTTTTATGCACAAAAGTTGATTATTTGTACTTTATATGATAAACTGCCAATCGAAAGGTGAGATTATTGAAAGAGAAAGAAATTGTTATTACCGCAGATTCAACCTGCGACCTTCCGATTGATATTATAGAAAAAAATAATATTATCATCACACCGCTCTCAATTTTCCTGGGCGATAAGTCCTATAAAGACGGCGTAGATGTTTTTCCGCAGGATTTATATAATTTCGTTGATTCAATCGGCAATATGCCTAAAACTACGGCGGTAACTCCATCGGAGTATTATGATCTTTTCGGTAAATTAACAGGCGAGGGGAAAGCGGTTGTTCATATTGGTCTTTCCTCCGCAATTTCATCAAGCTATCAAAATTCCTGTATTGCCGCAGGCAAGCTTGGAAATGTTTACTGCGTTGATTCAAAAAGCCTTTGCACCGCTATGGGTCTGCTTGTACTCAAAGCGTGCGATTTCAGAGCAAAGGGTTATGACGCTAAAAAGATTGCTTCAAAAATAAATTCTCTTGTACCCAAGGTCAGCACAACATTTGTCCTCAAGGGTCTTGATTATTTGCATAAGGGCGGAAGATGCTCCGGTATTACAAAGCTCAGTGCCAATGTCCTCGGTATAAAGCCCAGTATCGCAGTTGACCCAAAGACGGGTGTGCTTGATGTGGCGAAAAAATACAGGGGCAAAATGGATGTTGTCTATAAACAGTATATAGATGATTGCCTTAAAAATGTCAATAAGATTGACACCTCTCGCATAGTTATTGCAAACAGCGGCGATGTCAGCCCCGATATTATCAGCTTTGCCAAGGGTGCAATAAACGGCAAGGTGAATTTTTCACAGATTATAACCGCAGATGCAGGATGCACAATATCCTCCCATTGCGGCCCCGGCACATTGGCGATATTTTATATAAACAAATAAAGCCAATGACTTAAAATTTAATAAAATCAATACAAATAAAGCTGAGTTCACAACCAACGAAGTGAACTCGGCTTTTTAAGCTTTGCATTATGAATTGAGCGACTGCTCTATAATCTTTTGAGCTATATCTTCGGGCGTTTTTTCATATCTGGCAAATTCCGTGGTAAACGAGCCTCTGCCCTGTGTAATCTGCCTTACCGCAGTCGAGAATGTCGTCATTTCGGCATCGGGAACCTCTGCAATGATTTCCTGCGTTCCGTCTGAGTTCGGCGTCATACCCAAAACTCTGCCTCTTCTCTTGTTTATATCGCCGATAATGTCGCCCATAGCTTCGTCGTTTACGGTCGCTTTGAGAGTGACAATCGGTTCAAGAATAACCGGCATAGCGTTTGTGATACCCTCTTTAAATGCAAGGGAAGCCGCCATTTTAAAGCTCATTTCGCTGGAGTCAACCGGATGATAGGAGCCGTCGTAAAGCGTCGCCTTAACTCCGACCATCGGATAGCCGGCAAGCACGCCTTTCTCCATACAGTCATTGAGTCCTTTTTCAACCGCCGGGAAGAAGTTTTTAGGAACCGCACCGCCTACAACTCTTTCGGCAAATTCAAGCTTTTCGCAGTCATAAGGCTCAAACTCAACAAATACATCACCGAACTGACCGTGACCGCCGCTCTGTTTTTTGTGCCTGCCCTGGGCGGAAACCTTTTTGGTAATCGTTTCTCTGTATGCTACCTTGGGCGTATCGAGTATTGCGTCTACGCCGAATTTGCCTTTAAGCCTTGCAATAGCTACATCAAGCTGCTGCTCGCCGAGACCCGCTATAATTTGCTGGTGCGTTTCCGTATTATTTGTAAACGAAAGCGACGGATCTTCCTCGCAAAGCCTTGCCAAGCCTGACACTACCTTTTCCTCTTCGCCTTTCTTGGAGGACGAAACAGCCATTTTATATGTAGCAATCGGTACTGCAACGCCGTCAAGCTTTACCGGATTAGACGGCGAACACATTGTGCCGCCTGTTGAAAATCCGCTGAGCTTTGATACAGCGCCTATGTCTCCTGCGCAAAGCTCGCTTATATCCGTTTGCTTTGCTCCGAATGCCTTTGTTATTTTGCCCATTCTTTCCTCTTTGCCCGTATCGGGATTGTAGGCAGGTGTGGATGCTGTAAGTTTTCCGCTTACTACTTTAAAGAAATTCAGCTTGCCGATAAACGGGTCGGCTACAGTCTTGAAGCATACTGCGGCAAACGGGTCGTCGTCGTCGGCGGAAAGTTCAATCGGTTCTCCGTTTGCATCAATACCGTATTCTGAAGACGGTGACGGGCATACATCTGCAATGAAGTCGAGAAGCATATCGCATCCGACGCCGGTCAAGCCCGAAAGTGCGAATACCGGAATAACCGAACCGTCTGCAACGCCGATTTTAAGACCCTTTATTTTTTCTTCCCTTGTAAGCTCCTCACCCTCAAAGTATTTTTCCATAAGTTCTTCGTCGGTGGAAGCGACAGCCTCTGCAAATATAGCTTTCGCCGCTTCAAATCTGCTTGGGTCATTATGCTGATAAGAGGATTCTTTTCTTCCCGAATCCGTGTATTCGTATACTTTGTCGTCTATCATATTATAATAGGCTTTTACCTTGTCGCCGTCAATTACCGGCACAACTATCGGGCAAACCTGCGTGCCGAATTTTGCGGCAATGCCGTTAAAGCTCTTGTAAAAATCCGCTCTGTCGTCGTCCATTTTTGTGGTTACGAATATTCTTGCCAAGCCTCTTGCGCCTGCATTTTTAAACGCTTTTTCCGCACCTACCGCAAGACCCGAACGAGCTGATACAACAATTATCGCAGTCTCAGCCGCACGGATACCCTCGGCGCTTCCCATTGCAAAGTCAAAAAGACCGGGAGTGTCGATAATATTTATTGTTTTATTATTATATGAAACTGAAGCCACGGCGCTGTTAATACTGATTTTTCTTTTCTTTTCCTCGGAATCAAAGTCCGTAACCGTATTTCCGTCGGCAACCTTGCCGATTCTCTCGGTGGCTCCCGCCGCATTGAGCAGAGCCTCGCAAAGAGTTGTTTTGCCTTTCGAGGCGTGACCCGTTATTACTACATTTTTGATTTTGTCTGCATGATTACTCATATTACGCAGCCTTTCTGCCCGCAATGGATTTTGAAAAATATCTGATATATTAAGGTAATAAAGCACTCTTGCCTGCGAGCCTGCAAGGTGTAAACGAAAGTGAAAAGACGATATTTGCTCAATTAATTCCATTTCGTTTGATAAAATTACTTATTATACATAATTTTACATATAATTTTACAATATTTATCAACTGCAGTCAATAGTTAACAGACATTTTTAACAATATATTTTAACATATTTATTTGATTTTTCGCATTATAATACGCTTTATTTATCATTTTATGCTCTTTTTATGCTCTTTGTCAAATCCGTATGCCGTATTTGTATTAATAAATTATCGCAAAAAATTGACGGTAATATTTTTGATATTGTAAAATTTTTAACAAAAAATCTGCTGTTTTTGAAAAATATTACAAAAATATTGTTAAAAAATTATCATTTTTATAACATTCGGAGAAAACACCCCCAAAAGCATTGAAATTATCAAATTGTTATATTAATATATTCCTGCGCCTAAACAATAAAGCAAAAAGGCGTACATAATTATTTACGGAGGTCAGGTTATGGCTAAAGAAGTTATTGACAGTATTGAAAAGCTCGAAGCGGAAATTGCCCGTGTTCGCAAAGCGCAAAAAGAGTTTTCAACCTACACGCAGGAGCAGGTAGACAAAATTTTCCTTGCCGCTGCCAAGGCTGCTAATGCAGCGAGGATTTCGCTTGCCAAAGAGGCGGTGGAAGAAACCGGAATGGGCATTGTTGAAGATAAGATTATTAAAAATCACTATGCCGCCGAGTATATTTACAATAAATATAAGAATACCAAAACCTGCGGTGTTATCGAAGAAAATAAGCCTTACGGCACTATGAGGATTGCAGAGCCTCTCGGCGTTGTTGCGGCGGTTATCCCCACCACAAACCCCACATCAACCGCAATTTTCAAAACCCTTATTTCTCTTAAAACAAGAAACGGTATTATCATTTCTCCCCACCCCAGGGCTAAAAAATCCACTGCCGCAGCTGCCAAGATTGTGCTTGACGCAGCAGTAGAGGCAGGTGCGCCGGAGAATATTATTTCCTGGATTGACGCCCCGTCGCTCGATATGACAAATCTCGTTATGAAAGAGGCGGACATTATCCTTGCAACCGGTGGGCCCAGTATGGTAAACGCCGCTTATTCAAGCGGAAAGCCGGCTCTCGGCGTCGGCGCAGGCAACACCCCTGCAATCATCGACGAAAGCGCCGATATTGTAAAAGCGGTCAATTCGATTATTCATTCCAAAACATTTGATAACGGTATGATATGCGCTTCCGAGCAGTCCTGTATCGTTGATAAAAAGATATATAAGGAAGTACGAAGCGAATTTGAATACAGAGGCTGTTATTTCCTCAAGGGTGATGAGATTGACAAGGTTCGTAAAACCATAATCATCAACGGTTCGCTCAACGCAAAAATCGTAGGCCAAAAGGCGTCGACAATTGCGGCTCTTGCTGGAGTAAAGGTTCCCGAGGATACAAAAATCCTTATCGGCGAGGTCGAGTCTGTTGATATAAACGAGGAGTTTGCGCACGAAAAGCTTTCTCCCGTTCTCGCAATGTATAAGA
This sequence comes from Clostridiales bacterium, assembly GCA_021200075.1. Classification (GTDB taxonomy): domain Bacteria; phylum Bacillota; class Clostridia; order Oscillospirales; family Acutalibacteraceae; genus Eubacterium_R. The sequence continues at coordinate 4,680 of JAJQGZ010000038.1, forward strand.
GCGAGGATTTCTCGGACGCTCTTGCAAAGGCAGAGCAGCTTATTGCAGACGGCGGTTACGGTCATACATCTTCGGTTTATCTTAACGAAACTACCGAAAGAGCCAAGATAGACGAATTTGCCGCTCGCATGAAAACCTGCCGTATTCTTGTTAATACTCCGTCGTCTTTCGGCGGAATCGGAGATCTTTACAATTTCGATCTCGCTCCGTCGCTCACACTCGGCTGCGGCTCATGGGGCGGAAATTCCGTTTCTGAAAATGTCGGAGTAAAGCATTTGCTCAATATCAAAACTGTTGCTGAAAGAAGGGAAAATATGCTTTGGTTCAGAGCGCCTGAAAAGGTTTATGTCAAAAAAGGCTGTATCCTCGTTGCTCTCGATGAGGTTGGCACGGTAATGGGTAAAAAGAAAGTATTTATCGTTACCGATACTTTCCTTTATGAAAACGGATATACAAAGACGATAACCGATAAGCTTGATTCAATGGGAATAGCTCATCAAACCTTCTTCAATGTTGCTCCCGACCCGACCCTTGCCTGCGCAAAAGAGGGTGCGGCTCAGCTCAGCGCATTCAAGCCTGATTGCATTATTGCCGTCGGCGGCGGCTCCGCAATGGATGCCGGCAAGATTATGTGGGTGCTTTATGAACATCCCGAGGTTGATTTCTACGACCTTGCAATGAGGTTTATGGACATCAGGAAAAGGGTATACACTTTCCCGAAAATGGGCGAAAAAGCGTATTTCATCGCAGTACCCACTTCCGCAGGTACAGGCTCGGAGGTAACTCCTTTCGCTGTTATAACCGATGAAAAGAGCGATACCAAATATCCTCTTGCCGATTATGAGCTTATGCCGAATATGGCTATAGTTGACGCAGATATGATGATGAACGCTCCAAAGGGTCTTACATCCGCTTCCGGTATCGACGCAGTTACCCATGCACTTGAAGCATATGCCTCAATGATGGCTACGGATTATACCGACGGTCTTGCGATAGAAGCGCTGAAGAATATTTTTGAATATCTCCCCAGAGCTTACGATAACGGCGCCAACGATCCCGAAGCAAGGGAAAAAATGGCAAACGCCGCCACAATGGCAGGTATGGCATTTGCAAACGCATTCCTCGGAGTTTGTCACTCAATGGCTCATAAGCTTGGTGCATTCCACCATATTCCGCACGGTGTTGCCAACGCTCTTATGATTGACTATGTGCTTGAATTTAACGCCGCAGAAGTACCGGCAAAGATGGGTACATTCAGCCAGTACGATCATCCCCATACTCTCGCACGCTATGCGCAGGTTGCGGACGCTCTCGGTGTAAAGGGCAGAAACGATGAAGCAAAGCTCAAGGGACTTATCAAGAAGATAGATGAGCTTAAAGAATACTGCGGCATCAAAAAGACTATCAAGGATTACGGCATTGACGAAAAGTATTTTCTCGATACTCTTGACGATATGGTTGAGCAGGCATTTGACGATCAATGCACCGGTGCAAACCCGAGACTTCCTCTTATGAGCGAAATCAAGGATATGTATCTCAGAGCTTATTACGGAAAATAAATATCGCTTGATTACAACTCACCGTTAGGCTATAATATACAGGGGGTGTCATTATGACAACTATCAGAAAAAGAGATAATAAAGAAATTTATCGTGACGGAGATAAACTTGTAAAAGTATTCAACGAAACATTTACAAAGGCGCAGGTTCTTAACGAAGCGCTTAATAACGCAAGAGTTGAGGAAACCGGTCTTAAAATCCCCAAGCTTTTGAATGTGTCAAAGGTTGACGGCGGCTGGGCTATCGTCAGGGAATATATCGAGGGTAAGAGCCTTTTCGAATTAATGGCGGAAAATCCCGATAAAGAGGACGAATATCTTGAAAAATTTGTTGATTTGCAGCTTGAAATTCATTCAAAAAAATCTCCTCATCTTAATAAGATAAAGGATAAGATGCACGCAAAAATCAGCGAGTCTTCCTACGAGGCAACCGTGCGCTACGATTTGCACAACCGTCTTGAGGGTATGCGTCCGCACACAAAGGTGCTTCACGGCGATTACTGCCCGTCAAATATAATCGTTACACCGTCGGGCGAGTATTATGTTATCGACTGGGCGCACGCAACTCAGGGTAATGCTTCCGCCGACGCCGCAAGAACATATTTGGTATTCAATATCAATAATCAAAAGGAGCTTGCTGAAAAGTATCTTAACCTTTTCTGCAAAAAGGTGGATATTCCAAAACAGCTTGTTCAGCAGTGGATGCCGATTGTCGCCTGTTCGCAGAGCGTAAAGGGAGTTGAGGCTGAAAAAGAGCTTCTCGATTCCTGGGTAAATGTATTCGATTTCCAGTAAATTTTAATTAAATCAACAGTTTCTGCCGTCGAAAAGGACGGGCATTTTGTACAAAATTTTCAAAAACATTTGTATTTTTGATTTTTATGTGCTAAAATCTGTTCGATTCGCGCAAAGACGGACATGGAAACGAACATTCAATAATAT
>JAJQGZ010000006.1 GCA_021200075.1 Clostridiales bacterium
GACTCTATTAAACTTTTACACGGAAGTGTTCAACTTGCACTTGCAATTTTCGACTTATTTTGTTACTTTCAGCTAAAGATATTATTAATTGCTTTTGCATCGTTTTATTATTCAGTTAAGGAGGAATGAGTTTTGCATAGAAGAGAAAAACTTATTTCCGTAATAATACCGGTACTTGTTGCCGTTTTGGTAATTTCAAGTCTTGCCGTCAGCGGTCATATAACTAAAAATGCGGATGAAAAAAATCCTACCGCCGAAACCGCCGTTTCGCTTGTTAATGAAGATACTACGGAAGAAACCACCTCCGCCGACAGCGAGGTTACGATTATTGCGGTCGGGGATAATCTTATTCATAATACGCTTATAACGGCAGGGGAGCAGGAGGACGGAACACTCGATTATTCATCACTTTATTCAAACATAAAGCCCGAGATTGAAAAATTTGACATCTCGATTATTAATCAGGAAACCATACTCGGCAGCGACAGTTTTGATTACACCGGTTATCTGCTTTTCAATTCTCCGTGGGAGATAGGCAAGGCGGCTATTGACGCAGGCTTCGATATATTCACCTGCGCCACAAATCATTCTATGGATATAGGCTGGTCGGGAATACAAAAGGAAATTGAATTTTTCTCGGAGTACGAGGATGTCGTTCAGCTCGGTGTTAATGCCAACGAGGATTCCTATAACCAAATAACATATTATCAAAAAAACGGCATAACCTTTGCACTGCTTAATTACACCTACGGTACAAACGGCATATCCCTGCCGGAAGCCAAGCAGTGGTGCGTTAATTTGCTTGAAAAGGAAAAGGTTACATCTGATATAACCGAGGCGAGGAAGAATGCCGATGTCGTAATTGTATTCCCTCATTGGGGTACCGAAAACAGCCACGAAATTTCCGATTACCAGGAGGAGTATACACAGCTTTTCTGCGAGCTCGGAGTTGATATAGTCATCGGTACTCATCCCCATGTGCTTCAGGATGTTGAATGGGTGACGAACGAGGAATCCGGCAATAAAACTCTTGTTTACTATTCGCTCGGTAATTTTATATCGCATCAAATAGAGCTTGACCAGCTTTGCGGCGGTATGGCGGAAATTAAAATAGAAAAGCATAACGGTGAGATTGAAATAACGACAGCTAAGCTTGTTCCCATAGTATGCTATTACAGCAAGAACGACGCAGGCAATTATGATTTTAATGTTTATAAGCTTGCGGATTATACCGTTTCCGTTGCCGCAACCCACGCTCAAAGCGGTGCGACGGCTGAATATTTTACCGAACTTTGCGAGGAAATTGTTGACGAAGAATTTTTAAGCATTGAATAAATCACACTATTTTGGCATAATGCACAAAAAGGTTTAGAGTGATTGACTGCTCACGATCGATAATTGACAAAATTGTACAAAAAAGTTGACAAACTCAAATGCAATAAGTATAATAAATTGTAGTTAAGAACGAGGGCGTTCCGTACAAGGCGGAGTGCCCTCTTTTTTTATTATTTTATATCAAAGAGAGAAGTATTTACATGAGCAAGTACACAAAGGAAGACATCCTGAAAAATGCCGAGGAAAACGGCGTAGAGTTCATCAGACTTCAGTTTACTGATGTGTTTGGTATTATGAAAAATGTATCAATCACTAGTACACAGTTTGAGAAAGCTCTTGACAACGAGTGTATGTTCGACGGTTCGTCCATCGACGGCTTCGTAAGAATTAACGAGTCCGATATGTATCTTCATCCCGATTATGATACCTGGACAATTTTCCCTTGGAGGAAGCATCAAAATGCTAAGACTGCTCGTCTTATCTGTTCCGTATACTGCGCGGATAACAAAACTCCCCTCCTCGGAGATCCGAGAAATGTACTTCAAAAGGTTGTTGATGAAGCCGCTGAAATGGGTTATACCTTTAATGTAGGCCCCGAATGTGAATTCTTCCTCTTTAAGCTTAACGAGGACGGCAATCCTACCACTACAACGAGCGACGAGGGCGGTTACTTTGACCTCAACCCGATTGACCACGGTGAAAACTGCCGCCGTGATATTTGCCTTGCTCTTGAGGAAATGGGCTATACAATCGAGGCTTCGCACCACGAGGTTGCCGAGGGTCAGCACGAAATTGACTTTAAGTTCGACGATGTTATGACCACTGCCGACAGAGTAATGACCTTTAAGCATGTTGTTAAAACTTATGCTACAAAGCATGGACTTCACGCAACATTTATGCCTAAGCCGATTTACGGCATAAACGGTTCGGGAATGCACACCAATATGTCACTTATGACAACCGATGAAAACGGCAAAACCGTAAACGCTTTCTACGATCCGTCAAGCGAGGACGGTCTCAGCAAGATTGCTCATAACTTCATCGCAGGTATTCTTGCTCATGTTAAGGGCATCGCCGCTTATTCAAACCCGACAGTAAATTCTTACAAGAGGCTTGTACCCGGATATGAAGCTCCAACTTATATTGTATGGAGTGCTTCCAACCGTTCCTGCCTTGTTCGTATTCCGGCTGCAAGGGGAATGGGTACCCGTGTAGAGCTTCGTTGTCCCGACCCGACCTGCAATCCGTATCTTGAAATGGCGCTTTGCCTTGCCGCAGGTCTTGACGGTATTAAGAAAAATATGGAGCCTGCACCGGCTGTTGATTATAATGTATTTGAACTTTCCGACGAGGAAATCAAAGAAAAGGGCATTGACTGCCTGCCCGGTTCTCTTGAAGAAGCTATTAAGGCTTCCGAGGCTGATCCGTTTGTTAAGGAAACCGTAGGCGAGCATGTATTCAATGCTTATACCGAAGGTAAGAAAGCCGAATGGGATGATTACAAGGCAAGAGTTTCCCAGTGGGAAATCGACAGATATATGGTTAATTATTAATACTTTTACAGCTTAACTGTTGTTTAAAAGGTATCTTGTAATTGCATTTGTGATTATTTGATTTTCAATCGCCCTCTCTTATGGCATTTATGCCGTTGTCGAGCCGATGACGGCTGACGGCTTTCGTCGGCTCGGCTATATACTGTATTGGTTATAAACAGTGTATTGAGAGCGTTGATTATCATGCCAATATTTAAATTTTAATATCGTTTATTTTGGCACAAAGGGGTGTTCGTAGAAATACGTACACCCTTTTTATTTATTTCATTTTTTCATTCTTAAGGAGGAAGAATTATGGGTCTTGAATCAATTATCGAAGTCGTCGATCAGGAAGCATTTGCAATATGGTTCTTAATCGGCGCAGCGCTGGTATTCTTTATGCAGTGCGGATTTGCTATGGTGGAAACGGGCTTTACCAGAGCCAAAAACGCCGGCAATATCATTATGAAAAATCTTATGGATTTTTGTATCGGCGCGGTTATGTTCATCGTTTTGGGCTTCGGTCTTATGATGGGCGAGGAATGTCTCGGCGGTCTTGTGGGTATGCCCACTCTCGGACTGCTTACCGATTATACCGGCAATGCGGAGAATTGGTCGAGCTTTGTATCCAACCTCGTGTTCTGCGCAACCGCCGCAACCATAGTTTCCGGTGCAATGGCGGAGCGTACAAAATTTGCAGCATATTGCATTTATTCGCAGTTATTTCGGCTGTTGTATATCCGATTGAAGCCGGTTGGATTTGGAATCCCGAAGGTTGGCTTGTAGTCAGGGGCTTCCACGATTTCGCAGGTTCCTGCGCAATTCATATGGTCGGTGGTATCAGTGCATTTATAGGCGCCGCAATCCTCGGGCCTCGTATAGGTAAATATAAAAAGGACAAAAAGACGGGTAAGAAAGTTGCAAAAGCTATTCCCGGTCACTCGCTCACTCTCGGCGCACTCGGCTGTTTTATTCTTTGGTTCGGCTGGTATGGCTTCAACAGTGCAGCCGCCACTACAACCGATTCTCTTGCTTCAATTTTCCTTACAACCACAATGGCTCCGACTACCGCAACGGTTGTAACGATGATATTCACCTGGATTAAGGACGGCAAACCCGATATTTCGATGTCGCTTAACGCTTCGCTTGCAGGTCTTGTGGCGATTACCGCACCCTGCGATTGTGTAGACGCTTTAAGCTCCGTTATAATCGGTGCCGTTTCTGGTATACTTGTTGTTGTAGCTGTTGAATTTATTGATAAAAAGCTCCATGTTGACGACCCCGTAGGTGTAGTTGCAGTTCATATGGTAAACGGTACGTGGGGGTACAATTGCCGTAGGTCTTTTCTCAAACGGCAGCGACGGAGTAGAAAAAGGACTTTTCTACGGCGGCGGATTTTCACAGCTCGGCATTCAGCTTCTCGGTTTGGTATGCGTTGCCGCTTGGACAGCCGTTACTATGACAATCGTATTCTTTGTTATCAATAAAACTATCGGGCTCAGAGTTTCCGAGGAAGAGGAAATCAAGGGACTTGATGATACAGAGCATAATCTTCCGTCCGCATATGCCGACTTTATGCCAGCCGGTCTTGCACCTGCTTATACGGCTGCTCCTGTTTCTTCGTCAACTCCGGCAGCTTCGGTTGAAAAGGCTGTTCCGGTTGAAACCTATACCACCAATAAGGACGCTAAGCTCAACAGGTTGTTATGATATTCAACCCTACAAAGTTTGAGGAAATCAAGGCTTCTATGAACGAGTTGGGTGTTACTGGTATGACGGTTACAAATGTTATGGGCTGCGGATCTCAAAAAGGGACACACAGGAAGATACCGTGGTGTTGATATTGAAGAAATGAGCCTTAATCCCAAGATGAAGCTCGAAATGGTAATTTCAGCCGTTCCCGTTGCAAGTGTTGTTGACGCCGCACGCACGGTTCTTTACACCGGCAATATCGGCGACGGTAAAATATTTGTTTATGATGTTGAAGATGTCGTAAAGGTTCGTACCGGAGAACACGGCTATGACGCTCTCCAGGGTGAGGACGATATTTAAACGATTTAATCATAATGGTAAATCTCTTTTCTGATTTTTTAAAGCAAAAACCCCGGGCTTCCCCGAGCGTTTTTGCACCTGTAAAGACGCATATTGACGCATATTATTGATATGTAATAAATATACGCCAATATTCACCATATATGGAATATTTATGCAAAAAATATTAAATTTTATGTGAAATTATACATATTTCTTATCAAAAAAGTATTAATTTCTATAACGGATATAATTGACTGAAACCGATATTATGGTGTAAAATTTAATAAAGTGTATTAAAGTGTGTTTTATTGTATGTTCAAACGCCTGAATACAATATTTATTATTACGCTTATTTTCGGAAAATTATTTTCCGTATTGCTTAAAGAGAGGTAAATATGCTTAAAGAGGGGAGAAGCAAGAATCCCGTCCGGTTGTGCCATTGCCGCAACAATCGACAGAAAAGGCAATCGCATAAACGGTTCGGAGATTATAAAATCCATTGCTCTTATGCACGACAGATCAAACGGTCTCGGCGGCGGTTTTGCCGCTTACGGAATTTATCCCGAACACAAAGACCAATACGCAATCCATGTCTTTTTCGATACCACACAGGCGAGGAAAGAATGTGAGTACTTTTTGTTCAGGCATTTCAATATTGATGTAGCCGAACGCATTCCCACCAAGCAGGTTGAAAGTATTGAGCGTGGGCCGGATATTTGGCGATATTTTGGCAAGGCAAACCGTGTCAGGATGAAAGACGCCCGTCTTGACGAGCAGGAATATGTTGCACAGTGCGTAACAAGAGTTAATAACGATATCGAGGGCGCTCATATTTTTTTCAAGTAGAAAGAATATGGGCTGCTTCAAGGCTGTGGGTTATCCCGAGGATGTCGGCGAATTTTATATGCTTGATCAGTATGAAGCGTATCTTTGGACTGCTCACGGCAGATTTCCCACCAACACACCCGGCTGGTGGGGCGGTTCCCATCCGTTTAATATCCTCGATTGGTCGATTGTCCATAACGGAGAAATATCTTCCTACGATACAAACCGCCGTTATATAGAGTAGTTTGGCTATATCTGCACTATGCAGACCGATACCGAGGTTATAACCTATCTGTTCGATCATCTTCTTCGCCACCATAATCTTCCGATAGAAGTGGCGGCGGATGTTCTCACCGCTCCCGAATGGGACGAGATTGACAGAATGCCCGATGATAAAAGGGAATATTTTACGAATCTTCGCTCCATTTATAACGGTGCGCTTGTAAACGGGCCGTTCTCTGTTATTCTCGGTTCAAATAAGGGCTTGCTTGCAATTAACGACAGGCTGAAGCTCCGTTCTCTTACCGCCGCCACAAAGGGCAACAGAGCGTATTTTGCTTCCGAGGAATCCGCAGTCAGGATAATTTGCCACTATCCCGCCGCGGTTGGGTCGGTATCCGGCGCAGAGCCGGGATTTATACCGCTTGAAATTGACGACGAGGAGGAGAGCGACTGATGATAAATTATATTCCGAGAAGGTTTACCGTTATCAGGGACAGGAAACTGTGCATTGACTGCGGCTGCTGTGTGCGTCAGTGTTCAAACGAATGTCACTTTTTTGACGACGACGGCAAAACCGTTCGTGTTAATTCTCAAAACTGTGTTGCCTGCCACAGATGTGTGGATCTTTGCCCGACCGGTGCTTTGAGAATAGAAAAAATATGTGTGCGATTACAGGGAAAATGCAAACTGGACTCCGCAGTATCAGCAGGAAATTTGCCGTCAGGCAGAGATGGGTTCCGTTCTCCTTTCCGCAATGGGCAATTCCAAACCGTATCCTATTTATTGGGATAAGATATTGTTAAACGCTTCGCAGGTTACCAATCCGCCAATCGACCCTTTGCGTGAACCTATGGAGATTAGGATAATACTCGGCAAGAAGCTTGAAAAAATAGAGGTTGAAAAAAGAGGAAAGTCCACCACAAAAATGTCGCCGCAGGTTATGCTCGAAACGCCGATAATGTTCTCGGCCATGAGTTTTGGTTCTATCTCGCTCAATGCGCAAAAATCTCTCGCAATGGAGGCAAGGAAACTCGGAACTCTGTTTAACGCGGGTGAGGGCGGTTTGCACCCCGAGCTTGCCGATTTCGGCGACCGTGCCGTTGTTCAGGTTGCTTCGGGTCGTTTTGATGTTCATAAGAATTACCT
>JAJQGZ010000179.1 GCA_021200075.1 Clostridiales bacterium
CCATGTCCTCGGACATTTTGTAAACCATGTTACCATATCTGACATATTATCCGCCCGCCTTATAATTGTTATGCTAAAAGTCCCGAGAACATCGAGTCCTCGGGACTTTTTGGCGTTTTAAGCCTTTTACTCGGGAGCGGTACCATCGTACAGCACCCCTCGCAAAATGCTTAATTTTGGCTACTTTCTCAACAGCCTCCTGCGTGTAGAAATAAAAAAGACTTTTTCTACACGCAGGGCAAATTTCAATTTGAAATTCGCCCACATTTATTTTATTAAGATTATTTAAAATAGGTTATATCACTTTTTATTTTTAAAAAGCGATTGTCTTACTTTCTTCTCCGGGTCTTTAATCAGTAGAATAACCAGCCATATCACGAGAGCAAGGGCTATTACGGAAAGACCGAGGAAAAGGTCGTTTAGCATATCCTCCGCCGACGGTGGAAATAACCGCCGCAAAAACTGTTACCAATAATGTCATTTTGTTGCCCTTAGATTTTTCGATTCGGCTTTAAGAGCGGATTTATACGCTTTCTTTTCCATTGCGGACGGATACAATCAGCATACCCACCCAAACAACGGTTACGAGTATTGCCATAGCTACGCCGACTGTTGACATTTCGTTAAGCATCGTCGCCAGGCTTTCGGGGCTTGACGCCGCTGTTAAAAACGGGAACCAAGGCTCAACCTCTCCGTGCTATAAATGTTCAAATGCCAGGAGAATTGACCCTCCCCAGAGTAAATAGCAAAGCCAGCTGAGCTTCCTTGAAAAGGGGAGCTTTTTCGCATTTTCAAGCCTGCCGTCGTCGGCAGCCTCGTATGAAATGTCATCCGTTGCTTTTTTTCTTTTCTCTCGCCTTAAAAATAAGAGCTGCGGCGGTTACAACGACAGCCTCCGCTGCTGGTACTACGAAACAAGCCATAATATTATCCTCCGAAAGTTATAATTTGCCGTTATTAATCCTTGTTAAATTAATATCAATATTTCTATAAGCTATTATATATTAAAATTAGAACTGTGTCGAGCTGTGTCAATTTTCAAATTGTTAAAACTGACTTATTTTTTATTGTTTTTAAGTATGCCGATAATTTCTTCTCTGCTCTTTTCGCATTTTCTTGCGTTTTCGTTGTTCGGAACCGCTCTTATGATGCTGTCGTTGTAGCTTGAAACGAGATATTCGCATTCCTTTGAATCAATTTCAACGCTTTGAATTGAATATTTTTCGTCAAGAGGAACCTGCTTTTTCAGCACGGATTTTTCCGTCAGTGCGCCTGTCGGGCAGAGCTTTACGCAAAGTCCGCAGTTTGTACATTCTGTTTCGTTGAGGGGCAGGGAGAATGCAGTGTTCACCTTTGATGTAAATCCTCTGCCCTCAAGTCCCAAAGCTCCTGCCTTAACGGTTTCTCTGCAAGATCTTACACACAGTCCGCAAAGAATACATTTTGCCGGATTTCTTTCGATAAATGCGTTGCTGTCCTTTGTGTATTTTTGCGGCATTTCACCGACAAAGCGTTCGGGGTGAATGTCATATCTTTGTGCCACATTGAGAAGTTTGCATTTAAAATATTCACGGCATCCGCATTCAAGGCATCTTTGTGCTTCTTTTTGAGCCTCTTCCTCGGTCATACCGAGCGATACCTCGTCAAATGTGCTTTTCCTTTTTTCGGGTGAAAGAACCTTTACGGTTATTCTCGGCAGCTTTTCCTGAGACGAAAGGTCGATTTTATCATCGTCCCTTTTACTCAGGTATTTGGATGAAACGGTATATTCCTTTCCGTTTAAATATGCGTCAACGGATTCAACGCACCTTGTGCCCTCGCTGATAGCCTCAATTGCTATTGAAGCGCCTTTGTTGGTAGCGTCGCCGATTGCGAAAACTCCGTCAAAGTCTGTTTTGAAAGTATCCTCGTTGGCTTTTATAGTACCCTTTTGAGTAAGCTCTACCGATGAAAAATCGCTTGTATCGAGCTTTTGACCTATTGCCATAATAACGCTGTCAAGCTCTATATACTCGGTTTTTCCCTCAATCGGAACAGGTCTTCTCCTGCCGGAAGCGTCGGGTTCGCCGAGCTCCATTAATTGAAGCGCCATTCCGCATACCTTGCCGTTTTCACCGTGAATTTCCATAGGATTTGTAAGGAATTTGTATGTTACTCCTTCTTCTATGGATTCTTCAATTTCGATTTCATCGGCAGGCATTTCGTTTTTGGTTCTTCTGTATATTACATAAACTTCTTTTGCGCCGAGCCTTACGGCGGTTCTGCAAGCGTCCATCGCCGTATTGCCTCCGCCGCATACAGCAACTCTCTCGCCGATATTTACCGGCGAGCCGAGAATTACGCTTCGCAGAAAATCAATACCGCCCCAAACTCCGTCAAGCTCCTCGCCTTTTACTCGCATAGGCATTGATTTCCATGCGCCGGGTGCGAGGATAACCGCATCATAATTTTTCCTTAATTCATCAAGGGTAATGTCCCTGCCGAGCCTTACGCCGCAGCGGTATTTAACCCCTGTTTTTTCTATGATTGAGATTTCACTGTCAAGTATTTCTTTCGGAAGTTTGTATTGCGGAATACCGTATCTGAGCATACCGCCGGGTTTGTCCATCATATCATATACGGTGACAGCGTGACCCTTTTGTCTCAGGTACAATGCCGACGTAAGACCTGCCGGGCCTCCTCCGACGATTGATACACTTTTGCCGGTATCGGGTGCGACCGAGGGAATATAGGCGTCGCCTTTTAAATCCATATCCGCCGCAAACGCTTTTAGTTGAGCTATGTTTATCGGTTCGTCCGCTTTACCTCTGCGGCAGGCTTTCTCACACGGGTGAGGGCATACTCTGCCGATTGAAGCCGGAAGCGGAATTTTATTTTTAATAAGCTTTAAAGCGTCGTCATATTTTCCGTTTGCGATAAGTCCCACATATCCTTGGCAGTCGGTGTTTGCAGGGCAGGCGAGTTGACAGGGTGCAATGCAGTCGCCGTCGTGAGCCGACATAAGAAGCTCCATTGCAATTTTCCTTGATTTAACAACCCTCTCGCTTTCCGTATTTATAACCATACCGTCGGCGGCTTTTGCAGAGCAGGAACGCTGAAGCTTGGGAATACCCTCAACTTCAACAACGCAAAGTCCGCAGGCGCCATACGCTTCAAGCGAATCGTCATAGCACAGCGTGGGGATATATATGCCGTTTTGCCTTGCCACTTCAAGGATTGTGCAGCCGTTCGGAGCAGTTATTTTTTTGCCGTTTATTGTTAAATTTATCATTGCTTTCCGCTCCTTTCTACTTTTTGATAACTGCGCCGAATTTGCATATTGTAATGCATTTTCCGCATTTTATGCAAATTGATGGGTCAATGGTGTGCGGTGATTTTACGCTGCCCTCAATTGCGCCGACCGGGCAGTTTCTTGCGCAGAGGGTACAACCCCTGCATTTGTCACTGTCAATGTAATATTTTGTAAGCTCACGGCATTCGCCGGCAGGGCAACTTTTTTGATTGATATGAGCATCGTATTCGTTTTTAAAATATTTTATCGTGGTCAGCACGGGATTGGGCGCAGTCTGACCCAGACCGCATAATACTCCGTCCTTTATAGACAGACAAAGCTCTTCAAGAAGCTCAATGTCTCCGCTTTTGCCCCTGCCCTCGGTTATCGCCGTTAAAATTTCCAGCATTCTCTTTGTTCCGATACGGCAGTGTATGCATTTTCCGCAGCTTTCTTTTGCCGTGAAGTCGAGGAAGAATTTTGCCATACCGACCATACAGGTGCTTTCGTCCATAACAACCATTCCGCCGGAACCCATTATTGCGCCAGTGGCGGAAAGTGCCTTGTAATCTATAACAGTATCCGCAAGCTCGGCAGGAATATATCCTCCAGAGGGCCCGCCCATTTGCACCGCTTTGAAACTCTTGCCGTTCTTTATCCCTCCGCATATGTCGAATATGACATCACGCAGAGTTTTACCCATCGGTATTTCGACAAGTCCGCTTCTTTTAACCTTTCCGGTAACGGCAAATACCTTTGTTCCTTTTGAATTTTCCGTTCCCATAGCGGCAAAGGCTTCGCCGCCGTTATTGATTATCCAGCTTACATTTGCAAAAGTTTCAACATTGTTAATATTCGATGGCTCTTTCCAATATCCGCTTTGGGCAGGGAAAGGCGGCTTGAGCCTCGGCATACCCCTGTGCCCCTCAAGCGATTCTATCAGCGCCGTTTCCTCTCCGCATACAAATGCGCCGGCTCCTGCTTTAATAGTCATACGGCAGGAGAAATCCGTGCCGAATATATTATCGCCTAGATAGCCTGCTTCACTCGTTTGTGCAATGGCTCTTTCAAGCCTTTTGATAGCAAGGGGATATTCAGCTCTTACATATACAACGGCATTTTCCGCACCGATTGCATACGCCGCAATGAGCATTCCCTCTATGAGATTATGAGGGTCGGATTCGATTACCGCCCTGTCCATAAATGCACCCGGGTCGCCCTCGTCGGCATTGCAGATGAGATATTTTTCCTCACCCTCGCTCTGCCTTGCGGCATTCCATTTAAACCAGGTGGGGAAGCCTGCGCCGCCCCTGCCTGCAAGACCCGAAGTTTTGATTGTCTCTATTACTTCCTCGGGCGTCATTCGGGTTACAGCCTTTTTGAGAGCAGTGTAACCGTCGGCTGAGATGAAATCGTCAATTTCCTCGGGATTTATAATTCCGCAGCGGCGAAGCGCAATTCTCGTCTGCTTTTCAAGGAACTGTTTGTCCTCGTCGGAAACCAGTAGACTTTCTATAGCGCTTTCGTCATTGCTTTTTGCGTATTCTGCAATTTTTTTTGCGTCCTCCGGCTGAACCTTGACTAGCCTTTTTACCTCGCCGTTGTCGTTATAAATATCAACAATCGGTTCAAGATAGCACATTCCTATGCAGCCGGCAATGGTTATCACTGCGTCTGCGGTGTCCTCTTTGAGCAGTGCCTGCCTTACCTTTTCCGCTCCTGCGGCAATACCGCAGGAACCCTCACCGATAACTATTTTCATTATTCCACCTCCCTTAACTGCTTGATAACGGCTCTCGTCTTTTCGGGAGTTAAAGAACCGTATGTATTTTTATTAATCATCATTACGGGCGAAAGCGAACAGCAGCCGAGGCACGCAACGCATTTGAGCGAGAATAAGCCGTCGGGCGTTGTTTCCCCGTCGGTTATTCCGAGTTCCTCGGTAATTGTCTGCAATATAAGCTCGCTTGAACTAACATGGCAAGCCGTACCTTGGCAGAGCATTATCAGATATTTGCCGACAGGCGTAAGTCTAAACTGAGTATAGAATGTTGCAACACCCATAATCTCGCTTGTTTTTATATCTGTTTTCAGGCTTATATATTCTATTGCTTCTTTCGGCAGATAGCCGTAAATATCCTGTGTTTTTTGTAAAATCGTGATTAGCGAGCCTTTAACATCTTTAAGCTTGTCAAGAATACCCTCTATTTCTTTAAGGTCGATTTTCTTTTCCATGATTGCACCTCCGTGACTTTCGTTTGTATTTATTTTGACTTTTTTCGTTCCTCGTTCCTATATTATAATACATATAATACATAAAAATGACCGCTCTTGTAACAGTTAATTTCAGGAATTAAAGCAGTATTAACCAAAAAGCGGTCGTATGATTTTATGATTTTGTAATTTGATGATATGACGCTCTACAGGCAGTATTTTTCTATAGTCTCGGCAACTCCGTCGTCTGTATTTGATGCGGTTATATATTTTGCCGATTTTTTGCATTCTTCGCTTGCGTTTCCCATTGCAAATGAAGTTTGAGCATATTCAAGCATCGAGCAGTCATTACCTGCGTCGCCGAAGCTCATTGCTTCGTTTCTTGAAATTCCGACGGTTTCGCAAAGACCTTTTAACGCATTGCCTTTGCTCGCCGTCGGCACTGTCGCTTCCAAGCTGTCGTCAAAGCTTGATACAACCGTCAGATTGTAGCTTCTCAGTTTTTCTGTATACGGCTTCATACAACTTTCTTTAACAGAATAAATTGCTATTTTTTCAATATCTTTATCGCCGATATATTCTGTCAGATTTCCGTGAGCGGTCATTGTTTCAACTATTTCCGCAAGGAACTCCGCCGGGAATTTTTCGTCGTCAAAATATTCCTCCGTGCCGAGCCTGTAATGCGACTTTCCGTCAACGTAAATCTCGAAGAATACCTCTTCGCCCGAAAAATATTCAACGATGCTTTTTGCCGTTTTATTATCAATCAGGTTTGAAAATATGATTTTCTTTTTCTTCATATCAAAAACGCAGGCGCCGTTTGAATATATAACATAATCAACAAAAGGCACTTGCCTCAGTACGCTTTTGATAAATGCCATCGGTCTGCCCGTCGCTATGGCGAGCTTTATTCCTTTTTCCTGCGCTTTTAAAAGTGCGTTTAAAGTACGCTTTGTCACGGTTTGGTGATCGGGGGGACATAAGTGTTCCGTCCAAATCCGTAGCTATAATTTTAATTTCTGTGCCGGTGTTCATAGTCACACTCCCGATTGCTGTAGTGTTATTAAAGCTTTAAATGTATCATCTAAAAATATGTATTATTAATATTGCACTCTGATTTTAATATATTTGATATAAACAAAAAAGCAGGCAATTATGCCTGTTTTTGTTTTGGTGGACACGAAGGGAGTCGAACCCTCGACCTCTGCAATGCGAATGCAGCACTCTCCCAACTGAGCTACGCGCCCAAAATACATTGACGGCATATGCCGATATTAACAATGGTGGAGCATAGGGGACTTGAACCCCTGACCCCCACACTGCCAGTGTGGTGCGCTCCCAGCTGCGCTAATGCCCCAAAATTGCGGTGAAACCATAATGTATATAGCATATGTGGCTTGACCAATATATGTATTATATTACACCGATTTAAAAAAGTAAAGAACTTTTTTTAAAAATGTTCTCAGTCTGTCGATAAAGCGGTCATAACCGCACCGTTAAATAATCAGCTGTAGATTATTTGCCTATTTAAATGGCCGATTGTAAAATGAAGTTGAACATCTAAAAAATCCATAGCGATTGA
>JAJQGZ010000162.1 GCA_021200075.1 Clostridiales bacterium
ATATTATAGCCTCGGCTGAAAGCAAAGTTCACTCTGCTCCTGTCGGCGAAGTGCATTTTCACGAGCTTGGTATGCTCGATGCCGTTGTGGATATCGTGATTTCCTCATATCTTTTTGACAAACTGAGCATCGATAAAATTGTTGTGTCTCCCGTCAATGTCGGCGACGGTACGGTAAAAATGCGCTCACGGTATCCTGCCGGTTCCCGCTCCTGCAACCGCCGAAATTCTCTGCGGTGTTCCTTATTATAAAAGCGATATAAAGCAGGAGCTGTGTACCCCTACCGGTGCGGCGATTTTAAAATATTTTGCTGATGAATTTACTGCCGAACCGATTATAAATTCTGTCGGTGTAGGTTACGGAGCCGGGAACAGAGAGTTTCCCTGGCTGAATGCCGTACGAGCTTTTTGAGCATTTCCGGAGATAATCAAGATGATAACGATGCACTTGAGTTTGTCTGCAATATAGACGATATGACCTCTGAGGAGCTTTCCTTTGCTTGTAAACAGCTTTTTAAATCGGGTGCGCTTGATGTATTCACATCTCCGATTTTTATGAAAAAAGGCAGGCAGGCGTTTCTACTCACGGTTTTATGCAAAAGGTGCGACAGGGAAAGCGTTTTGCACTCGCTTTTTGAAAATACAACTACTATAGGCGTAAGGGAGCATATATGCAAAAAGATATGTTCTTTCAAGAGAAACTCGGTCGGTTGCCACTCCATACGGCGAGGTTAAAATAAAGCACAGTCACGGCTTTAATACCGATAAAATTAAAACCGAGTATGACAGCATAAAGAAAATTGCAGTTGATAATAATATGCCGTTTTTGCAGGCTGAGGAAAAACTATATTATTTTTTAAAAAATTTAACGGATAATTAATATCAATTGTTGTTTTTTGAATAATCTATACAGTATTTTGTAACAATATTTACAGTTTGTTCATAAAATATGGGGATTTGTGCCGATTTTTTTGTTGAAATTTAATATTGATGATGTTATACTACTATTAGATTTATAAGGGGGTGGCTACCTTGAGTAATGAAGTAAAAGACGCAAAGAAGCTTGCTAAAAAAGAGGCAAAGGCAGCCAAGAAAGAAGCCAAGGTTCAAAAAGCTAATGCTAAATACCAAGCCAAGGCTGAAAAGAAGCATGCCAAAGCCTATCAAAGCTTTGTAAAAGATACCGAAAAGAAGAATGCCAAGCTCAAACAAAAGGCGGAAAAGGACGGTAAGGACTTCGTACCTATTGCAATTCCTGCTATTGATGAGTTCCAAACCAAAAAGGAAATTAAGGCAGCCAAGGCGCAGAGCAAAGCATATGCAAAATATGTCAAGAAGATTCAAAAGAAGAACGCTAAGACTGAAAAGAAATGTGCTAAAAAAGGTAAACCTTTCGTTCCAATTCAGATTCCGACCGAAGAGGAATTTGCCGCAAGCGCCGCCAATGAGAATAAGACAGGCAAAATTATCCTTATGATAATTCTTCTGCTTCTCATTTGGCTCCTCATTTACTTTATGATTATGTACATAAATTATGAGTATATCGCTCCCGTAAGTCAGGAACAGACCACTATTTCAGAGGAAGCGGACGCATTGGGTTCGGCTAACGAATATCCGTCGTATACTAATATTCATGAGATAACCACAACTCCCGATTACAGTGTTGCAGACGCTAAGAAGCTTCTCCAGCAAACTCTCAAGGATAACTGGAAAGAATGCGGTTTCAGCAGCGACCCGTCAAACGATACAATTTCGTTTAATAACAGGACGGAAACCGTAAACAGCGCCGATTGCTATATCTTCACCTGCGGCGGCAAGACTTTCGCTGTTGCAGTCAAGCTCTCTGCTGTTTACTATTGTCATGACGGCGAGTATACTCCTCTTTCATTTAATAATACGGATATACTTTTTGACTGATTATTTTAACAGAATATATTGATAATATTATATTAATAGTTTTTTCATCTGTTTCTCCAAATCGAGGGGGCTGTCCGTGTGGCGGCTCCTTCGATTTTTGTATGTTTGGCAAATGTTGTTGCATAATTTTGATATTCGCTTGATAATTTAACAAAAGCGGTAATAATATTTTGAAAATAATCATATTTCCTATTGACAAGGGAGGAAATAAGTGCTATTATTTCCTATTGAAAAGGTAGGTATATTGCTATGAATGTTTATGCAGATAATGCGGCTACTACTCAAATGAGCAAGGTCGCTCTTGATTCAATGATGCCGTTACTTACTGATATTTACGGCAATCCGTCGTCGCTGCACACTGTTGGGCAAACGGCTAAGGAATATTTGGAATCCGCAAGAGAAGATATTGCAAACGCTATCGGAGCTGATGCAAGGGAAATATATTTTACATCCGGCGGAAGTGAAGCGGATAACCAGGCGATTCGCTCGGCAGCCGCTATCGGCGCAAGGAAAGGGAAGAAACATATCATTTCCTCAAAGTTTGAGCATCACGCCGTTTTGCATACTCTTGACGCTTTGGAAAAAGAGGACTTCAAGATAACGCTTCTCGATGTTTATTCAGACGGTATTGTAAAGCCCGAGGATGTTAAAAACGCCATAACGGACGAGACCTGTCTCGTTACGATTATGGCTGCAAATAATGAAATCGGAACTCTTCAGCCTATTTCGGAAATTGCCGATATTTGCAAGGAAAAGGGTGTTCTTTTTCATACTGATGCGGTTCAGGCTGTCGGTCATATTCCGATTGATGTTAAGCAACTTAAAGTCGATATGCTTTCCGCCTCAGCTCACAAATTCCACGGGCCCAAGGGAATAGGCTTCCTTTATGCAAGAAAGGGTATTCTCCTCAAAAACATTATTGAGGGCGGCGCTCAGGAGAGAGGCAAAAGAGCCGGTACGGAAAATATGCCTGCAATTGTAGGTATGGCGGCGGCTCTTAAAGATGCTGTTGAAAATCTTAATGATAATGCAAAAAAAATAACCGCTATGAGAAATTGTCTCATTGACGGTCTTAAAGGTATAGAAAGAAGCCGTATTAACGGCGATTTGGATAAAAGACTTCCCGGAACGCTCAATATGTGTTTTGAGGGTATAGAGGGCGAAAGCCTGCTTCTTCTGCTCGACCAAAAGGGAATTTGCGTATCAAGCGGTTCGGCGTGTACAAGCGGAAGTCTCGACCCGTCCCATGTTCTTCTGGCACTCGGCGTACCTGTTGAGATTGCTCACGGCTCGCTTCGTCTTTCCATAAGCGAATATAATACTATGGAAGAGATGGAACATATCGTTAAATCCGTACCCGAGGTTGTCAACTCTCTTCGTTCAATTTCCCCTGTATGGGAGAAAATTATTAAGGAGGAAAAATAATTATGGCTCTTTATTCAGAAAAAGTAATGGATCACTTTACAAATCCGAGAAATGTTGGTAAAATAGATGATGCAGATGGTGTAGGTGAAGTCGGCAACGCAAAATGCGGCGATATAATGAAAATGTATATCAAGATCAGCGACGACGGTATTATAGAGGATGTTAAGTTCAATACTTTCGGCTGCGCTTCCGCAATTGCTTCAAGTTCAATGGCTACCGAAATGATTAAAGGTCAGCCTATAGATAAGGCACTGGAGCTTACCAACAAGGCTGTTGTTGAGGCTCTTGACGGTTTGCCGCCGGTTAAAATTCACTGTTCCGTTCTTGCCGAGGAGGCTGTAAAAGCCGCCGTTAAGGATTATTATGACAGGAAGGGAATTGCATACGATCCTGCCGAATTTGCCGGCGAAGATTGTGCGCATTGCGGAGCTAACGAATGATAAAAGATGTTCAGCAGGAGATATTAAAGCTAAAAAAAGAGAAGGATATGTGTATCCTTGCTCATTGCTACCAGTCGCCCGAAATATTGGAAATTGCCGATTTTACAGGAGATTCCTTTGCTTTGTCGGTTGAAGCTTCAAAGGTTGAGAACAAAACCGTAATAATGTGCGGAGTTCGTTTTATGGCGGAGACAGTTAAAATACTTTCTCCCGATAAAAAGGTTATTCTTTCAAACCCCGTTGCCGGCTGTCCTATGGCGGAAATGATGGATAGGGAAGTTATATCTCTTGTTAAAGAGCAGTATCCGGATTATACGGTTGTCGCTTATATCAATACCACAAGCGAGCTTAAAACCGTTTGCGATGTCTGTGTAACATCCTCATCCGCTCTTAAAATTTGCAGAAAGATAGAGAACGATAATATTCTCTTTATTCCTGACTGCAACCTCGGCGATTGGGTGTCAAAGCGGCTGCCGGAAAAGAATTTTAAGCTTTTAAACGGCGGGTGTCCTACTCACGCAAGAATGTCGGAGAATGATGTCATAAAAGCAAAAGAAGCTCATCCCAACACTCTGTTTCTTGTTCATCCCGAGTGTACTCCCGATGTTGTCAAGCACGCCGATTTTGTCGGTTCAACAACGGGAATAATGGATTTTGCGAAAAAGAGCGATGCCGAGGAATTTATTATCGGCACGGAAAACAGTATTGTTACTCATCTCCAGCTTTCCTGTCCGGACAAGCTTTTTTATCCGCTTTCAAAGGACTGTATATGCCACAATATGAAAGCTACAACGCTTGTTGATGTACTTAATTGCTGTAAGGGCGTTTTCGGCGAGGAAATAGTCCTTGACGACGATATTTACAGCGGCGCAAAGAAATGTATTGATGAAATGATAAGGCTCGGTTAAATGAAAAAGAAAGCTATTATTGCTATGAGCGGCGGCGTTGATTCGAGCGTTGCCGCCTTTTTGATGAAAGAAAAAGACTTCGATTGTATCGGCGCTACAATGAAGCTTTATGATAATGAACAAATCGGTATAAAAAGCGACAAGACCTGTTGCTCGCTTGACAATATAGAGGACGCAAGAAGCGTTGCACGCCGTCTCGGTATTCCTTATTATGTCTTTAATTTTAAAGGCGAGTTTGAGGAAAAAGTTATTTCCAAGTTTATTTCTACATATGAAAACGGTGGTACTCCCAACCCCTGTATCGACTGTAACCGCTATCTCAAATTTGAAAAGCTTTTTGATCGTATGCGTGAGCTTGATTACAATTATGTTGTAACCGGTCACTATGCAAGGGTGCAGGAAATCGACGGCAGGTATTATTTGAAAAAAGGTATTGATTTATCAAAGGATCAAAGCTATGTTCTTTACTCCCTTACTCAGTCGCAGCTTGTCCATATTCGCCTCCCGCTCGGTGATTATGATAAAAAAACCATAAGGGATATTGCCGAAAGTCAGGGGTTTATCAACGCTCACAAAAGGGACAGCCAGGATATTTGCTTTGCGCCCGACGGCGATTATGCGCATTTTATCGAAACATATACCGGCAAAACATATCCGCCGGGTGATTTTGTCGATATTAACGGTAATCCGATCGGCAGGCACAGCGGCATAATCCGTTATACAAACGGTCAGCGAAAGGGACTCAGCGTTTCATTCGGCGTACCGATGCATGTTTGCGGCAAGGATGTCGATAAGAATACTGTCACGCTATGCGAATCCGACGGTCTCTACTCAAAGGAGCTTGAGGCGGATGATTTCAACTGGATTGTTTCGCCTCCGTCAGGTTCAATAAAATGCCGTGCTAAGGTCAGATACAATATGACGGAGAAAAATGCGTGCGCCGAGATTTTGGAAAACGGACTGGTTAAAATCGTTTTCGACGAACCGCAAAGAGCCGTCACAAAAGGACAGGCGGTCGTTCTTTATGACGGCGATACAGTCCTCGGCGGCGGAACAATAGTATCATATTCACGATAACAGCCAGTCGATAAGGTTAATTACTTTTATTCCCTCATAATTTCCGGAACTGAATTTATCAAGAGTAAGCACAATTTTTTCGTAATTATCCTTAATGCTTTTAAGCGGCGACATCTCTCTTTCAAAGGTTAATTCGTTCGTCATATCCGCCGTTACCTGAAAATAAGTAAGAACACCGTTTTTCTGCGCTGCAAAATCAACCTCTCTGTTAGCGAATTTTCCTACATTTACCTTGTAGCCTCTTCTCAGAAGTTCAAGGTATACAATATTTTCAACAGAAAATCCCAAGTCATAATTTTTTCTCGGCAGTATATGGTTTCTGATTCCCAAGTCAACAATATACCATTTTTTATTTGATTTAAGGATTTCCTTTCCTATAATATCAAATCTGTCGGCAGGGTAAAAAATGTATGATTCCTCAAGTGCGCACATATAATTATTAACCGTATTCGGAGATACACGGTGACCGCTTGAAGTTAAATAGTCGGTGACGCCTTTAATAGATACCTGACTTCCTATAACGCTTGAAAGGTATTTTGCTATTGTTTTGAGAAGTGTAATATCGTTAATTTTTCGATTATCCAGGTTAGCTTCTCTGCGTTTTTGCCTGTCCTCAATATCTTTTATTACAACGGTATTATAAATTCCCTCTATATAAGTATTTACTTTTTCTTCCGTTTTGTTCATTGAGGCAATGTAAGGCATTCCGCCGTATTTCAAATATTTTGAAAACGCTTCGTCTGATGTTTCGCCGCTCAGTTCCTTGTATTCCGAAAATGAAAGGGGGAGCATAGATATTTCAACATATCTTCCGGTAAGCAAAGTGGCAAGCTCTCCCGAAAGTAAATACGAATTAGAGCCTGTTATATAAATATCCGTGTTTTTTTTTACATATATGCTGTCGATTACTTTTTCAAATGAATTGACATTCTGGACTTCATCAAGGAATATATATGTCATTTTATCCTTGCAGAGCTTTTCTTTTATATAAGAATAAAGTGCTTTGTAATCAAGCAAACCTTCATTTTCAAGTTCTTCAAAATTAATGGATATTATTTGCTCGTCTGTTACATTGTTTTCTCGCAAATAGTCCTGATACTGCACCAGAAGAGTTGATTTTCCGCATCTTCTTATACCCGTTACAGCCTTGATAACCTGTTCGTCTTTCCATTCAATTAATCTTTTTAAGTATTCTTTTC
>JAJQGZ010000164.1 GCA_021200075.1 Clostridiales bacterium
AATTATTATAATCCTAAAAACAGTTTGCTTTTTCATACTATCACCTGCCGAGCTTCGGAAATTTCAACATCATTATCTGACTGTGAGTTTTGAGTATCTTCGGCTTCCTGCTGTGATGAATCGCCGTCGGGTTTTTCCGGCGGTTCTTCTCAGTCCGGGGAATTATTTTCACCGTTTTCCGAGCCTGAAGCATCCCCGGAGGAAGCGTCGGGCGGCGCCATTTCCTGCGACTGAGAAACGGAATCCGTAGGATTGATATACTTGACATATATATAAAATCCCGCCGTTGCCGCAATCGCCCCGATTAAAATGCCGATTATAAGCGTAAGCACTCTGTTCTTCATAAAAACAAATCCTTTCATAAAAAACAAAAACGGACTGTAGAAAATCCACAGTCCGAAATTTGAAAACTATATTACAGCCTGCATAACAACAATTAATGCTATAGGAATCCGCCGTTATGAAAACAAGCCAAAATTACTTTTCTTCGCAGTAATCAAAAATCTCTACAGGTAAATCTTCTTTATCACAGCTTATTGTGAAATAGAAATTAACATCCGTAGCATCGGAAAGCTCGGAAAGCATTTCAAAAAACTGAACAAGCTTTTCATACTCTCTGCCGACAATTTTGAAAGTAGCATCCACGAGAACATCGGTAACATCATAATTGCCTGCGCAAATTCCAGCAAGGAAGCCGTAAAAAGCCTTATGACCGTTAATCAAATAAGTCTCCGTCTCAAGAAGACGAGCCTTTGACGAAACATCGTATGTAAGCTTAGGCTCTTTCTCCACGCAAACAACATTGCCGTCGGAATTAAGAACGCACTCATTTACACATTCAATAAGCTTCTTCGTTTTACCCGAGCCTTTATTTCCAATAATAAGTTTAATCATTATTATATTCCTCCAAGTTGATTTATTCCAACTACATATTAACATATGCCGAGACGATTTTCAAGACTTTCTTTTTGCTTTTCATATCCCGGTTTGCCCAAAAGCGCAAACATATTCTTTTTATAGCTCTCAACTCCGGGCTGATCAAACGGATTAACACCAAGAATATAGCCTGAAAGAGCGCAGGTCTTTTCAAAGAAATAGATAAGATAGCCGATTTCAGACGGAGTTATCGAGTCACATTCTATAACAAGATTGCCGACGCCGCCGTCCGTATGTGCAAGCAAAGTACCCTCTTTCGCCTTTTCGTTTACATAGGAAAGAGTTTTTCCGCTGAGGAAATTAAGTCCGTCTATATTACCGTCCTGCTCGGTTATTACATAATCCTTTTGAACATTATTGAATTTAAGCACGGTTTCAAACATAAGGTCTGCACCGCTTTCCTGAATAAACTGACCGACGGAATGAAGGTCGGTTGAGAAAATGCAGGAAACAGGGTAAAGACCCTTGCCGTTTTTGCCCTCGCTCTCGGCAAAAAGCTGCTTGAGCCATTCGTTAAACATCGCCATACAAGGCTCATATGAAACGAAACATTCAAGCTTCTTGCCCTTATTATAAAAGCAGTTGCGAACTGCGGCGTATTTAAGCGCCGGATTTTCCTCTATATTATCCGAGCAAAGCTCCTGCCTTGCCTTATCCGCTCCGAGCATAAGCGCATCAATATCAATACCTGCTGTCGCTATCGGCAAAAGACCCACTGCGGTGAGAACGGAATATCTGCCGCCGACATCATCGGGAACAACAAAAGTTTCGTACCCTTGAGAATCGGCAAGCTCCTTGAGCGTACCCTTTGCCCTGTCGGTTGTGGCAAAAATACGCTTTGCCGCCTCCTGCTTTGAATATTTCTTTTCAACAAGCTCCCTGAACACTCTGAAAGCCACGGCAGGCTCCATAGTGGTACCGCTCTTGCTGATTACATTAACGCAGATGTCCTTGCCATCGCAAAGAGCAACAACCTCGTTGAGAGCGGCGGGGCTGATTGAATTGCCGATAAAATAAATATCGGGAGTATCTTTTTTAATAATATTATAATTCGGCGAAGTAAGAGCTTCTATAACCGCCCTTGCACCGAGATACGAACCGCCGATACCGATAACAACAAGTGCGTCGGCATTTTCTTCAATATATTGCGCCGCTTTTTTTATCCGTGCAAATTCTTCTTTATCATAATTTTGCGGAAGGTCAAGCCAACCTAAAAAGTCATTGCCGGCTCCCGTTTTATTATGAAACATATCAAGCGCCTTAACGGCGTGGGGTGCGATAGCCGTAATATCCTGTGCGGAAACTATATCCTGAGAATGTTGTGAAATGAATTTAACAGCCAAAGCCGTCGCCTCGCTTTCCTTAAAAATAATAAAAAATAAATCCGAAATATAGATTTCAATGGAATATATTACACCATTTCAAGGCAATATTCAACATTTTTTGTTTATTTTGCGTAATTTATCGGTTAAAATTTCTCAAACGAAATTTTAAAATTCACAGATTGCCGAGCAAAACGAAAAATATGTAGGAAAATGTTGCGGCGTCAATCGCAACGGGAGCGACAAGAAGGAGAGAGACAAGCTTTTCCTCGCCGCACTTGACTGTAATTTCACCGAGAATATCACCCTCATAGACAGGAGCTGTAATCTCCTTTTTTATATTATATTCGTATGTAAAATCCTCGGAGGACTTTTTGACGAGAATATAATCCGAACCGGAGGTGACAGGGATTATTGATTTCACCGTGCCGTTTTTGACCTTAACGCTTGTTATCTTGCTTTCATCAAGCGAAATTTGATTTATTTGATAAGTATTAAAGCCGTAATCTAAAAGCTGACAGGAAAGAGAAAATCTGTCCTCGCTTGTATCGGCACCCAAAACAACGCTGACAAGCGAAAGTCCGTCCCTTTCGGCGGTGGCGCAAAGGCAAAAGCCCGCATTAGATGTTGTTCCCGTTTTAAGCCCCGTTATTCCCTGATAAGTATTTACAAGCTTATTGGTATTGTTCAGCTCGGTTTCGCCGTCTCTGAGATAATCGAGCCACACGGTTGAATAGTTCGTCACCAAATCGTGCTTCATAACCTCGCAGGCGATAACAGCCAAATCATATGCGCAGGAATAATGATTGGTAACGCTGTCGTCAAGACCGGTACAATTTTCAAAATGAGTATTTGAAAGGCCGAGTTCTTTCACCCTATCATTCATCATATCGACAAATGCGCTGTCACTGCCTGCAATATATTCGCCCAAAAAGAGTACAGGCGTCGTTTGCGGAGGCGATTACAACCGCTTTGAGCAAATCATTTACGCTCATCTGCTCGCCGACCTCGAGCCAAATTTAAGAACCGCCCTTTGACACGGAATTTTCGCTTGCCGTAACGGTATCGTCAAGACCTATCCGACCCGAATCAATCGCTTTGGCAATAAGGAATATTGACATAATTTTTGTAACTGACGCAGGGAAAAGATGCTCGTAAGCATTATTTTCGCTGATAACCTCGCCGGTGTTCATACACATCAGAATACTTGACTTTGCACTGATTTCCTCCTCTTTATCCTTGGAATAAACAGTGCAGGGAAAAGACGAAAACAGCGACAAAGCCATAATGAATATAATAAATCTTTTCATATCATCACCCAATAAAGTATATTAAAGTAAAATGTACCGTATGATAAGCTTTTACACGGTACATCTTGTTTTAGACGACTTATTCTGTTATAATAACTGCCGAACAAGCATAATAAAATGTAAGACTGAAACGGGAGGTACGGCATATGAAAGCTGCTTTTTACACACTCGGTTGCAAGGTGAACCAATACGAAAGCGAATATATGGCACAGCTTCTTAAAAATGCCGGATTTGAAACAGTGAGTCCGAACGAAGAAGCGGATTATTACATAATAAACTCCTGCACGGTGACCGCAACTGCAGACAAAAAAACGGCGCAGAGTGTGAGGAAATTTAAACGCACGCACCCAAACTCGACCGTTATACTTACAGGGTGTATGCCACAGGCTTTTCCGCAAAAAGCAAAAGAGCTTTTTGAAGCGGACATAGTTATATCCAACAAGGACAACGGCGAGATACTCTCTTTTATTAACGAATACAATGCCAAAAAGGAAAGAATAGTTTGCATAAACAGCCACAAAAACGGCGACAAATTTGACAAATGCGAAATCAATCAATTTGCAGGACGGATAAGAGCCTTTATAAAAATAGAGGACGGCTGCAACAGATTTTGTAATTACTGCATTATACCGAAATCAAGGGGCAGAGTACGCTCAAAATCACCCGATGAGCTGAAAGCGGAAATTGAAGCCCTTGCAAAAAACGGTATTAAAGAAGCGGTGCTTGTGGGAATAAATCTTTCGGCTTACGGAATGGGAGAGGATTTTGACATTGGAGATGCAGTTGAAATATGCGCAAACACACCCGGGATAGAAAGAGTACGGCTCGGCTCTCTTGAACCCGACCACATAACAAACAGCCTAATCGAACGGCTTGCAAAGGTGAAAAAGCTTTGCCCGCAGTTTCACCTCTCACTTCAAAGCGGAAGCGATAAAATCCTCAAGGCAATGAACAGGCACTACACAGCCGAGGAATATAAAAGCATTTGCAAAAAACTGAGAAACACATTTGAAGATGCTTCGATAACCACGGATGTTATGGTGGGATTTTGCGGTGAGAGCGAGGAAGATTTTAACGAAAGTGTGCAATTTGTAAAAGAAATTGCATTTGAAAAGGTACACATATTCCCCTACAGCGAAAGAAGCGGTACAGCGGCTTCAAAAATCGGAGACGATATTCCGAAGCACGAAAAAGAACGCCGAACCGCAATCCTTGCTCGGGAGGCTGAAAAAATCAGGAGTGAATATATGAACTCCCTAATCGGCTGTGAAAAGGAAGTCCTTTTTGAAGCAGTTGACGAGAACAATATTTACCGAGGATATACAAGGGGTTATTTCCCTGTAAGAATGAAAAGCGACAAAGACCTTGTCGGCAAGGTTATGACGGTAAAAATCACAGGTTGTCAGGATTCGGAATTTTGCATAGCGGAATAAAGATTTTGCGTTTCGGCATCATCATCCTTTAAAGAGCTGTAGGAGAATATATAATATCCGCCTACCTCGTCAAGCTTTTGCAGATACTGCACCTGGTGGGAAATTATATTATTGTTATCGACAAATTCATTTTTGCCGAGCTGACCTGCGAACTCATCCTCTTTGCCCGATTTATAAAGCGGCAGGGCGACATATAAATCGCATTTTGCGGTACTGCACCATTCCTTGACCGTTTTCATAAAAGGCTGATTTTCATTTTTAAGGCCGAAATAAATCTGCGGGCATATATAATCAACATATCCGTCCTCACTGCACCATTTTTCAACATCGGCATAAAGAGAGGAATAATCATTATCCATATCCGAAGCGGGGCTTATACCGAATGTAATATCGGGATTTATTTGTTTAACCGTTTTATACACGATTGAAACCATATTGCTGACATTGTCCCGCCGCCAATCCTGCAAGCTGCTTTCTCCGCCGTTTTCCTTATATTGCGAATACAAATCATCGTCTATCGAGGAATCCTTGACAGGGTAAAAATAATCGTCAAAGCAAATTGAATCGACATCATAATTCTCTGCGATTTCCTTTACTCCGTTTACTATAAGCCCGGTTACATCATCGCTTGACGGATTAAAATATATTCCGCTGTCGCACACAATTAAATTATCCGTACCTTTACACTGCAATGCGGTATTATTGTCTGACAGGGCGGAAAAATCCGAGTCGCTGCTCACATGATAAGGATTAATCCACGCTTCCGCCGAAAGACTGTACTTGTGAGCATAGCGAACCATTATTTCAAGCGGGTCGTATTCAAGCTCGCCGCCCTGAACACCGACACAGTATTTGCTCGTCGGGAAATATGAGGATTTATAAAACGCATCGGCGTACGGCCTTACCTGGACGGTTACACGGTTAAAGCCACTTTTGCCAAGCTCCTTAAAGATTTTTGATATACTCTTTTTAAACTCGCTTTCGCTTTTATCAACAAGGTATGACGACAGCTCATAATATGTAAACCAAACGGATTTTACATATTCCGGTTCGGCTTCTTCCCACTCCTCGGAATAGTCAATGCCGTTCATACTACAGGAACACAGGCTCGTCAAAGCGAGAAAAAGCGAGAGCAATACGCAAATAATTTTTTTATACACTTGAACACTTCCTGTTTTTATAGTAAAATACAATTAACGGTATTACAAAAAATATTTCCTGAATGTGTGCACGGAAAGGCTGTGAAAATCATTATGGAATACAGACTCGGCAATTCAATAAGAATAAAATCTCGGGGAGAAACCCTTGAACTCACCTGCCCGGGTTGCGGTGAAAAGGTGAATTTCGGCGTGTTTTCAAATTTTGAAAGACGGCTTGCAGTCAAAATGCCTCCGCTCGACTGCCAAACGGTATACTTCCTTGTATGCCCGAACTGCGCAAAAATTTACACCGTTGACGAGAAAAAGGGCGACAGTTTCAAAAAAAGGCAAAAGCTTTCAATCGGCAACTTCGATTTGCAAACGCTTAAAGAATTTAAGGAAGCCGGCAAAGAAGAATGAGTATTACGATATTTGCCGCATTTGTATATTTCTGCGCAATAAATTTTGTTGCGATACTTATGACAGTTACCGACAAGCATAACGCAAAGCGAAACAGACGCCGTGTACCCGAAAGCACATTGATGACGGTAGGATTGCTCGGAGGCGCTTTAGGAGAATACATAACAATGCGGATTATCCGGCATAAGACACTTCACAAGAAATTTATGATCGGTCTGCCTGCCGAAATTGTACTGCACATATTGATTGTCGGGGTTGTGTGTTATTTGTATTTTTTGTGATTTTAAAGGTTCTTTATTAAATATTGGGGTGAATTTACAGCGGGCGGATAATATCCGCCCCTACGATATTTGTTGTTTCGAGATATTAAAAA
>JAJQGZ010000226.1 GCA_021200075.1 Clostridiales bacterium
ATATGTATCGCCGTTTAAATAATCGGTTAAAAATCTCATACCGCACTCAAGCGTCATAAGCTTTGCGGAAAAAGCGAGATTAGAGATTTCTTCGTCGGTCAGACTTTCCCTCGCCTCGCTCAAAAAGCCCTTGGTATACGCTTCAAAATAATCGAGCATTATCTTAGCCTTTGAGCAGTCAACTTCGTCCTCCGCACAGGCATTTGCGCCGAAGCGAATTGAATCGCCGAAATCGTAAAGTGCAAGACCCGGCATTACCGTATCGAGATCAATTACACATATAGCGTCGTTTGTTTTTTCGTCAAACATAACATTGTTAAGCTTTGTGTCGTTATGAGTAACTCTGAGCGGAAGTCTGCCCTGCTCGGCAAGATTTACAAGCCTTGAGCAATCCACCTTTCTGCTTTTTACAAATTCAATTTCCGCCGGGCACTTCTCGGCTCTGCCCTTTACATCAGCTTCAACCGCAGGGATAAATTCATTTTTATATCTCAAAGCGGTATTGTGAAAATCGGGGATAGTCTCATTCAAGGTCTGAGCCGAAAAATCTGCGAGATAACGCTGAAATTTACCGAATGCCGAACCGCTTTTCATAAATATTTCGGGGCTGTCAACGCTGTCATAGCTCCTACTGTTTTCAACAAATCTGTACGCACGATAGCACGAGCCGTCGGTATCCTTATAATATTTTCCGCCATCCGCCGTTTTGATGAAATGCAGGGTCTCTCTGCTCGGGTCACCGCCGTTTTTCCTTATCACATCACGAAGATATGATGTTACGGCAAAGACATTATCCATTAAGCTGTCAATATCCTTAAACACATTATTGTTGAGCTTTTGCAAAACATATTTATGCCCGGTGCCGTCATACAAATACTCCGCAAGATATGTGGTGTTGATATGACCCGAACCGAACTCACTGAATTTTATCAGCTCGCCCTTGAACTTAAACTGTTCAAGAATATTAACAATATCACCCATAGGTATTCCCCTCCGTGAAACGCCGTTTCACTCAAATATTGATGCTCCCGGCAAAGCCCACAATAAAATATCTAATATTATTATTTTATCACATACCGCAATAAATTGCAATACGGCTGAATTTTCGAGTTCAGATAAGTAAAAGCACAGAGAGTGGGAGCCTCCGTGCTTTATATTATTTATTGCTTCGGTTTATGCCGAAATTATTTTGCCGCAACCTTCTTAGGCGTTGACCATTTTGAAGGAACCTTAACGCTCTTGCCGGAAATTGTTACGGTCTTATATGTACGAACACGAACATAATAAGTCTGGTTTGAGCTCGGCTTTTTAACTGTAGCGGAATTTTTGGAATTTTTATCTACAGTTTTTGTTGTGGTTGTTTTTTTGCGGTAAAGTTCTTAGATGTACTGTACTGAACCTGATAGCCGGAGATATTGCTCTTCTTGCTCCAGTTAATCTTAAATTCGCTTGTGGAATTTTTGATATTCTGAACCTTTGTGGTCTTAGTTAAGTTGAGAGCAATTACGGTAATATTACCTTTGCCGACAGCCTTTATGCTTGTTCCGACAGATACATTTACGCTCTTGCAGCCCTTGAATGCATAATCGCCTACTGTTGTAACGCTGTTAGGCAATTTTACACTGCCGAGGCTTGTGCAGGAAGCGAAAGCATAATTGCCTACGGTCTTAACACTGTTGCCGATTGTTACGGTTTTGAGGCTTGTACAATCAGAGAACTGATTGTTCTTGATGCTTGTAACACCGTTGCCGATAACAACCTTTGTAAGATTTGTATTGCCTTTAAACTCAAAGCCGTTCAGGTTAGTTACACCGTTACCGGTTTTAACGGTTGTTACGCTTGTGCAACCGGAAAAGCACCTGCTTTTATCGTGGTAACACTATCGGGAATATCAATGGTTTTAAGGCTTGTACAGCCGTAGAAAGCATTTGCCTGAATTGTCTTTACTCCGTTGCCGAAATCTACACTTGTAAGATTTACACAGCCGTAGAAAGCATTTGCTTTAATCTCAGTAACGGTATCGGGAAGAGCAACGGTCTTTACGGAAGAAGCGAAGCCGGAAATGCTGACAACGGTTTTACTGTCAACGGTTGACGAAACGCTTACATTGGTACTTGTTCCCTTGTATTGAGTAATCTCAACACCGCCCGAAACAGCCGTATATTCCCAATTTCCTGTGGAATCCGTAATGGCGCCGTCACCTGCATAGGCGGATAATACCGACCCTGCGGTAACTGTAAGTAACATAGCTAATGATAGAAATATGCTTAATAATTTTTTCATCTTTTTACACTCCTTTTTTTAATGTTTAATTTATTATGGTTTTACTCCCACTAAAACAATTAAAATTAAGTATCGCCGAATATTAAAATTAAAATTCAGCCATAAGAGGTCTGCCGTAAGCATCGAATTTTGTAGACCCGGAAAACAGCTTGACAGTCTCCACCATATTTATAATTTCAACAATAAACAAAAGAATAGCACCTATACCGAAAATCCAAGATGTACAAATGCCGACAATGAACATAATTATACAGTTCTTGCCCTTATCGTTCATCCCCCTGTAAAAATAGCCTAAGCCGAGAAGCGGAATGAACAGGTGCAAAAGCCCGGCAATATATGCTGACCTCGGCTTGCCGGATGTCTGCTGTGTTTCCTGCATTACCGACTGCATTTGCGGAATGCCCTGCGGCTGATAATATGCACCCTGTGGCGGCTGCTGTGACATATTCGCCGGAGTACCGCAATACGGGCAAACATCACTGTTGTGTTCTCTGTTGCAATTACTGCAAATCATTTTCGTTTCCTCCTCTTTAAAGCTCCGCTGAATTGCAAAGCCTTTAAATTTTTATTCGGCTTTTGCAATCAATAAAGCCATAAATATTATAACAAATATGTAAAATTATGTCAACTTGTATTTGTTTGCTCCACACAGACTGACGGGCTTAATAGCCGAGGATTCGTTTACGATAATCACTTTTATCCTGTCCTTGTGCCGCTGGCGGGCGGAGATGACATAATTACAGCAAATTCTGCTGTCGCCGAAACAACCGTCGCAGATGAACGGCTCGTCCTTTTAAAGCGATATACACTCTCCTGTCTTGTTACAGGGAGTGTTCATATTAAGCCTCTTTGTATTCATCGGGGCGGAAATTTGCTTAACTCTCTTAACTGCTTCGTCAATATCAGGCACTATTTTATTGACGCCGACTATCGTGATAACCTGCTTGGGGCCGTAAACAATGCAGGCAACTCGGTTTGAATTGCCGTCAACATTGTAAAGCTCGCCGTTTTGGGTGACGGCATTTGCCGAACAGAAAAATGTGTCGCAACCGAATGCGCGAATATATGCCTGACGAAGCTCCTCTCCGTCAAGTCCTGTGCGGTCGATATAATCATAATCGCCGCTTGAAAGCAGGGAGATAACGCCCGTCTGCTTTAATGTTTTCGAGCCGCCGTGTGAAATGCTCTCGCCCTTATTCAAAAGTGATTTCACAATTGGCAGAACCTCGTCAATGCTCTCGGCATAATACGACTTCATATTATTCTTTTCAAGATTTTTCATAGTCTCTTTGACTTTTTCATCAATCATCGTTATTCTCCTTTTATTCGGCGGTTGTTGACGAGGCGGAATCGGTACTGTATGATGAATTTGTATCAGCCTCAATCAAACCGTATTTTATTTTTGTCATCAGAATCCTTGTAATGGAATCCTCAATTTGCGAAAGCTCTATCCTGCCCTCTTCGACAGCGGCTGCTATCGCCCTGAGTTGCACGCCGACATCGGTTGCGCAGAGCATATCGTTGCCGCCGAGAACAGCCTGAACCGCAACTTCTCCTTTATCACCGTCAACATAATCCCTGACGCCGCTCATACCGAGACCGTCGCAGACAATTATGCCGTTGTATCCCATTTCTTCCCTGATATAATCGTGGAGCTTCACCGAAAGAGAAGCGGGAACTCCCTCGTCAAAATCATTGATTATATTGTGAGACACCATAACGAAAGGAGCATCGGCTTCAACAGCGGCTTTAAACGGAAGAAGGTCTCTTTCCTCAAAGCTTTCCCAGCTCCTTTCGTCAACGCTTGTACCCGTGTGGGTGTTTGAATTGTTGCCGTAGCCGGGGAAGTGCTTTACACAGGAGAGGAAATTTTTACTGTTCATAGTTGTTACAACATTGCTCACATATTCACTGACAGCGTCAGCATCAGTTAAAAAAGCTCTGTCGTAGATATAATCGGATCGTGAATACGGAACATCGGCAACAGGAGCCAATACTATATTAATACCGAGGTCGGTTAAAAACTCGCTCTTATCCTCGGCGTCGGCAATAACGGCGTCCCAACCTCCGCTTTGATAAAGGCTGTACCCGGATGCAAAGGGTTCGTCCCTGTACTGACTGTATTAGAAAACACGATTAACGCTTCCGCCCTCCTCGTCAACGGCAATAAAAGCCGTAATTTTTGCCGCAGACTGATACTCTGCTATTTCCTCCCTTGTTTCCTCGGGAGTTGAATTTTCAAAATTACGGGAAAACATAATATACCCGCCGAACTGCCACTTTTCCATTTTTTTCAAGCGGTTCTTCCTTTGGAATATAATAAAGGAGCATTTGACCGACCTTTTCGTAAAGGGTCATATCCTCTATCATTTCACGAGCCTGCCGTTCTACAGGGTCGGGATATTGTATTTGAGTAGTCTGCTCCTCGGTGACTGTGGTTTGAGAGCTTTCCTCCGATTCGGTTTTGTCAGAATATATCAGCAGAGAATCGTAAATAAGAATTACCACTAATATAACGGCAAGAACGGATATTGTGATTTTATAGCCTTTTTTCATATAATCAATTCACTTCCAATTAAAATCTTAGCGGATTATCCGTATATTTTGATAGCGGAACAGATATTAATAATCAAAACTCCGTCCAATATTTCCTGTCAAGCTAGCGGTGCTGCAACGCTTCAGCAATATGATCAACGGTTATTGATTCGCTACCCTTAAGGTCGGCAATAGTCCTTGCTATTCTTAAAATTTTGTCGTAAGCACGGGCGGAAAGACCGAGCTTTTTAAAGCTTGCTTTAGGGAGTTTATTTGCCGACGGAGAAAGCACGCAGTAATCCTTTGTTATCTGAGGCGTCATCTTGGCATTACAGCTGACGGAGGTTGATTCAAAACGCTTTCGCTGAATTTCCCTTGCACGGTTCACCCGTTCTTTTATAGCGGCGCTCTTTTCCTCATTTGCTTTGCCGGAGAGCTGTTCGTATTCCACGGGCGCAACCTCGATATGTATATCAATTCTGTCAAGAATCGGGCCGGACACCTTATCCATATATTTTTTCTTTGCCGCGGCGGTGCAGTGGCATTCCCTTGTGGGATGACCGTAATATCCGCACGGACATGGATTCATCGCCGCAATCAGCATAACATTTGACGGATAGGAAACCGAGCCTGCCGTGCGTGAAATATTGACAACGGAATCCTCTAACGGCTGACGCATAGATTCCTTTGCCCTGCGGTCAAATTCGGGAAATTCGTCCATAAATATTACGCCGTTATGAGCAAGGCTTATTTCGCCAGGTCTCGGGTTTGCTCCGCCGCCGGTAAGCGCCTGAGCGGAAACCGTATGGTGAGGAGAACGAAACGGTCTTTTATCAATAAGTGCCTGACCCTCCGGTATGGCTCCGGCTATTGAATATATATTTGTCGTCTCCAACTTTTCGTCAAATGTCATATCGGGCAGAATTGTGGGAATCCGCTTTGCAAGCATAGATTTACCCGAACCCGGAGGGCCTATCATAAGACAGTTATGACCGCCTGCGGCCGCAATCTCGAGTGCTCTTTTAGCTTCGCTCTGACCCTTGACATCGGCAAAATCCACATCGTAAAACGACGGAGTATTTATTAAATTCTCGCTTTGCGCCGGTAATATTTTCTTCTCCCCGGTCAAATGCTTTATCACATCAAAAACATTGGCGACGGGCAAGACTTCTATGCCAATCGGCATGCCGCCCTCCAAGGAATTGCCCTTTGGGATAAAGACGGTATGAATTTTACTTTCCTTAGCTTTGATAAGCATAGGAAGCACACCGTTTACCCTGCGGATTTCTCCGTCAAGGGAAAGTTGCCTATAAATGCACAGCCCCTTGTATCCGCTTTTAGCTGACCCGACGCTTTCATTATTGATATAAATACCAGCAAATCGTACAGCACACCCTCTTTTTTTATATCTGCGGGAGCAATATTGACCGTTATCCTTGACGCAAGAAAGGTAAAATGACTGTTTTTCATAGACGCTCTTACTCTTTCCCTGCTTTCCCTGACCGCCGTATCGGGCAGACCGACAAGGTCAAACCTCGGTATTCCACGGCTGATGTCACATTCAACAGTAACAGTGAACGAGGAAAGACCGAATATTCCGAGGCTTCTGACTTTTTGAAAACATAATTATCTCCGTATTGCCTGCTGTCGGATTGAGTCGAGAGAGACTTTTGTGGCAGTGTTTAACAAATTGATTACTTTTTGTTTAATTTTAACACAAAATAATGATATTGACAATATATTTTATTCGGTTTAAAATAAACATATAGGTACATTATTCCAAACAACATTTTCAAAGAAGCTTTTTATGGATATTAACGCATTATACGGCGAGTGGCTTGAAAAGGCGACAGCCGACCCCGACCTCATTGCCGAGCTTGAATCGGTAAAGGGCAACGACGATTGAAATACTTGACAGATTTTACCGTTCGCTTGAAATCGGCTCGGCAGGTCTGAGAGGTGGTCGCGGCGCCGGAACAAACAGAATGAATTACTACACTGTGGGCAGAGCTACGCAGGG
>JAJQGZ010000070.1 GCA_021200075.1 Clostridiales bacterium
ATCCGAATTATCCGTTGAATAAAAAATATTCAGCATATCCTCGCAAAACAGAGCGACGAAAACACCGCCTGCACAGGAAAGAATCGAAGTATATTTCATTATACTACTTGTCATCAAAAGAGAGAAGCACTCGTTTGAACTTTCATGCGCAGTGCTGACAGCCGGAACGGCAGTAACGCCGAGTGCCATTATTACGCTCGGGACAAGATTTTTAAAATCAAGCGCAGAAGAATATATACCGTATACATATGTATAAACATCTTCCCCTCCCTGCGGATAGTGAACAAGAAGCTCGTCTTCACTGCAAAGAGTAAGAGCATACTGAATACTTGCCGTATCGGCAAAATTGGATATACTTTGAACAACGGTTGCACCGAGGAGAGGAACACAAAAAAGCGCAAGCTCCTGCATTGCGGACTTGCTGTCAATTTCGCCCAAAGGGAAAGAATTATATCTGCCGTTTACATATAGTGATACAAAAAATCCAGCTTGCGATACTGCCGAGAGTTACACCTGTAATTGCACAGGCGGAGGTAATAGGATATATTGCAGGCAAAGCCTCGGCCTTGCTTTGCATATGCACACCCAAAACGGTGCCAAAGCTGATATAAGAATTATACAAAGCAGACATCGAATATTTTGCAAACAGCAAGCCGAATATCATTTTAAAAAAGAGCTTCTATCACCTGGCTTATTGCGGTCGGCTTCATATCAAGATAGCCCTCGGCAAACGAGCGTTTGCACGCCGAAAGACAAGAGAAAAATACCGACGGAGCGAGAGCGAGTATTGTGTAAATACTTTTGGGAGACGAGGATATAAGCTGTGAATACGGCTTGGCGGCAATAAGCATAACGGCAAGTCCCGCAATGCCGATTGCAAAAAAACAATCTGCCGGAAGCTTTTTCAGCGCTTTAATTTTGAGCAGATCGCCTTTTGCGTTATATGTACTGACAAGCTTTGACAAGGCAATCGGCATAGCGCCCATTGTAACTGCGTGTATCGGCATACATAGATTATATGCCACGGAAAAATACCCTCTGCCTGTTGCTCCGATATATGCGGTAAGCGAAATTTTATACACAGCACCGATAACCTTAACAATCATTGTTGAAATTAAAAGAATAAACGCACTTGAAATATACCTTTGCTTTATATTGCGCCAAGGAGTTTTCAAACAATCACCCTACAAAAAAGTAAGACAGCGCAAAAGCACTGCCTTTAAACTTCCGTGGGTAAAAAGTGCGGATAACTGCATTTCTTTTCAATCCTATTATACTGCCTGGTTATGACTTTCCTTTATATTAATATTTTAATCTTCGTCGATATCTTCCGTCACTTCAACGGCATCGTCAACCTGAACTTCCTTTTCCTGTGAAAAAGGACTGCGTGAGCGCTGCTTGACAGATTCGTTAAAAGAGGATTTTGCATCTTCAATTTTCTGATTATAATCCTGAATTTTAGCTCTGAGACGAGCTATCTGGGACTCAATATCCGTCAGCACTTCCTGAGCGATATCGTCGCCTATGATTATGCCGTAGCAGAGCTTGCCGTATTTTTCATAGAGCTTTGAAAGCTTTGTTTTTGCATCGAGACGTTCAATACGCTTTTTGTTCAAATCTAAATATTTAGCGCTCTTTTTGCCCATAGTTTCGGTAACGCCCTTGGTTTTATTTAAAGCTTCCTCGAGTTTTTCGTTATTAATGGAAGATTGGTCTGTATTAAAAATATCACTGAATTTGATTGCCATTATTACCACCTCTTAATTATTATATTACAAGAAGTAAAATAATGCAATACCCATTGTTCATAAATATCAGAGTTTTGGATTTATTTATTCAAAAAATCTATTATGCCCTGTTTTCTTTTGAGTATTTCGTCAAAGTCTTTAATATATTCATATGGGTATTTATAATTATATATTCTTTCAATATGGCTTGTTTGCTGATTTTTAAGCCGAGTAACAGCACCTGCGCCGGCGGCAAAAACGGAATGCGTTTCGTCCATCATAAAAACATTATACAAACAGTCACGCCCAGGCTTGCTCCAGCCGACATTTTCAAGATTACCCCTCGATTTTGACTGGCGGTACATATAGTATGGATGGTATTGATGTTCTCTGAGCTTTTCATTTGAATAATCCACCATATCGGAGGTTATCAGGCGGTCGGAAAAATCAAAAGGATTTTCCTGCGTTACAAGATATGACGCCGATTTCATCGCAAGAGTATGGACGGTTACAGATTCTGCACTGAGCGACACGGCAGTGTCAACGCTGTTCTTAAATGACGGGAGCGCATCGAGTGGAAGCCCTGCGATTAAATCCATATTTATATTATCAAAGCCATGCGAACGGGCAAGAAAAAATGCGTCAAGTGTCATTTGGCTTGTATGCTTCCTGCCGATTGCTTCAAGGACTTTATCGTTAAATGTTTGAGGATTTATGCTGATTCTGCCGATGCCGAAAGATTTAAGAGCGTCAAGCTTCTCTGCGGTAACGGTATCGGGTCTGCCGGCTTCAACAGTGTATTCACGCAGATGCGAAAGGTCAAAATCCTTTTCAATCTCGCTGAAAATGACCGAAAGCTGTTTCGGTGAAAGAACGGTGGGAGTACCGCCGCCGAAATAGATTGTCTCAAGCCGAAGAGAAAACGACTTTGCAATCTCCCCTATTCTTTTAAGCTCGGTACAAAGAAGTTCGACATACGGCTCAAGTAGCTTATGCGTTTTCTCAATAGAATGAGATACAAATGAGCAGTATGAGCATCTTGTGGGGCAAAAAGGAATCGACACATAAAGAGAAAATGAGTTTTCTCTTGAAAGGGCTATAATATCATTTTCACTGTACATAACATCAAGGGTCAGCTTTGTCTTTTTTTCCTGCACCGAATAATCGTTTATAAATTTTCTTTCGGCAGAAGATTCACCGATTTTGGCGGAAAGAGAATGCATAAGCCTTGCCGGACGAACACCGTAAAGAATCCCCCACGGCGGATAAAACCCTGTGAGAGACGATAAGACGGAATACAGCAGTAAGCAAAGAATATCGGATTTATTATCCGTATCTTTTACAGAAACGGATTTTTCAATCACCTTTTCAAAAACTGACGCACGAACAACAAAGCCGACATCATTGCGTACGGTTTCGACTACAATATTATCTTCCCCGCTTTCCTTTATTTT
Organism: Clostridiales bacterium; assembly: GCA_021200075.1. GTDB lineage: Bacteria > Bacillota > Clostridia > Oscillospirales > Acutalibacteraceae > Eubacterium_R. The sequence goes on from JAJQGZ010000070.1 coordinate 3,182, forward strand.
TTCAGTCGGGAAAAAGACGGTGCAGATATTTTTTGCGGGATATGAATAAGAATGGTTTACAGTTTTAAGCACCATAGCAAGAATAAGTTATGCCGTACAAATTACATATACGGGTTATTTTTCCTTTCAAAATCAAGAGTGGTGAGTTGGTCGTGACCAGGATATACGCTGTAATCCCCTTTAAGAGAGGAAAGCTTTTTTAAACTTTCACGCATTTGAGCCGTACTTCCGCCGGGAAAATCGGTTCTTCCGCAGGAGCAGAAGAAAAGAGTATCGCCGGTAAAAAGTGAATTGTCGCAAAGATAGCAAACCCCGCCCTTGGTATGACCCGGAGTTGCAATGACTGAAATCTTACTTTCTCCGAGAGTGATTATATCGCCGTCGCCGACGGTAATATCCGCTTTGACATTATCCTGCGGTATTCCCCTGTATGCGGAAAGGCTCACCTTTGACGAGGAAAGCATAGGCTCATCCTTACGGCTGATAACAACCTTTGCACCGGTAAGCTCTTTTATTTTTTTAACACCACCGATATGGTCGTAATGACCGTGGGTGAGAAGTATATATTCAATCTTTCCGTCCTTAAACATAGAGGTCATTTCCGCAGATGAATCCGTGCAGTCGATAAGGGCGCACTTCCCCGTCGCTTTATCGGTAATTAAATAACAGTTATTGCCGAGTCCCCCCAAGGTTCTCATATCAACAGAAATCATTATTTCAGCTCCTTGCTGTCAAGAATTATAGTAACAGGCCCGTCGTTTAAAAGCTCCACTTTCATATCGGCGCCGAACACACCGGTTTTAACCGCCTTTACGCCTGAAGCCTCAAGGCGTTTTTGCAAGATATTCGTAAAGCACATTTGCTTCTTTGGGAGGAGCCGACGGAGTAAAGCTCGGTCTGCGGCCGTGAGTGCAATCTGCGCACAGCGTAAACTGCGAAACAAGAAGTATCTCGCCGCCCACATCAATATAGGACAAATTCATTTTTGAATTATCGTCTTCAAAAATCCTTAGCACCGGAATTTTACCTGCAAGTTTATCGGCATCTTTTTGCATATCGCCGCTTTCTACTCCAAGAAGTATAAGCAGACCGTTATCAATACTGCTCACTTTCTCACCGTCAACGGTTACGCTTGCATATTTAATTCTTTGCAAAACAGCTTTCATTATTAATCAGTACTTCTTTCAATATGATAAACACTGTCAATTTTACGAAGCGTTTTTTCGATACTGTCAAGATGCTCCTTTGAATTTACGGTTATCGTCATTGTAGTACGACAGTTGCCGTCGTTAATCGGTCTGGCATTTATGGAGTGAATCTTGACATGGGAATTTGCCATCTTTGCGGTAATATCGAGGACAACGCCGTCCCTGTCAATTGCGTAAACATCAAGCGTTGAAATAGCTTCAATCTTTGCGGAAGAATCCCAATGAGCGTTTACCCAGCGCTGCGGTTCCGGAGAGAGGGAAATATCAACAGGAACATTTGCACAGCCCCGTCTGTGAATTGTCAGTCCTGTTCCCCTGTTAATAAAGCCGATAATCTCCTCGCCGGGTATGGGAGAACAACAGCGTGCAATTTTAATAAGGCAATTATCAATGCCTTCAACAATAATGCCGTCCGTGCTTTTGGTCTCATTCTTAACATTACGAACATTTGAAACATCAGAAGGCTTTGGCAAAATATCGTCCTTAGGCTTCCAGTTGCGGTTATATTCATCCTTTATACCGGGCATAAGCCTGCTGATTGCAATACCGCCGTAGCCTATTGCCGCATAAAAATCATCTGCGGTTGAACAGTGCTGACGCTCAGCTATTTTGGTAATAAATTTATCGTAATTCTCCGAATCGAGACGAATGAAATTACGCTTAAATTCACGGTCAATATCGGATTTTCCGCGCTGAATATTTTCTTCCCTTTTTTCTTTTTTAAACCATGAGCGGATTTTGCTCCTCGCTTCGCCCGTGGTAACAATATTAAGCCAGTCACGGCTCGGCCCTTTACCCGGTTGGTTAGAGGTGAGAATTTCCGCAATTTCGCCGGTTTTAACCTTATAATCGAGATTTACAATCTTTCCGTTTACCTTTGCGCCTATCATTTTATTGCCGACCTCTGAATGAATGGCATAGGCAAAATCTATGATTGTAGCACCCTTGGGCAGGCACTTTACATCGCCTCTCGGCGTAAACACATAAACCTCGTCGATTGACAAATTGCCCTTTATCGTGGTTACAAGCTCCTCGGGACTTTCGATATCATTACCCGCTTCAACCATTCTGTGTATCCATTCAAGGTGAGAATCAATATTATCCTTACTGCCCTTGCCGAGCTTATATTTCCAGTGGGCAGCGATACCGTATTCGGCAGTTCTGTGCATTTCCCAAGTGCGTATCTGCACTTCAAACGGAACACCGGATTTCGACAACACGGTTGTATGAAGTGACTGATACATATTCGGCTTCGGCATAGAAATATAATCCTTAAATCTGCCCGGCAGCGGCTTATACATATCGTGGACTATACCCAGGGCGTTATAGCAATCAATAACGCTGTCAACTATTATCCTTACTGCGTAAATATCAAAAATCTGCTCAAAATTCTTGCCTTTTATATACACCTTTCTGAATATACCGTGAACAGATTTTACTCTTGAAGTAATTTCCGCATTTTTCATCAGCGAAGTAATTCTATCGCTTATTTCGCTTTTTGTCTCGCTGAGGAATTTTTCTCCCTGCTCCTTTTTCATAGAAAGATTCTTTTCTATCTCTCTGTAAGCTATAGGGTCAAGGTAGTAAATTGCCAAATCCTCAAGCTCTTCTTTAATCGGACGAATACCGAGACGATGAGCGATAGGGGCATAAATTTCAAGAGTTTCAAGGCTCTTTTCCTTTTGCTTATACTCCGGCATATGCTCAAGTGTACGCATATTATGAAGTCTGTCACAAAGCTTGATGATAATAACTCTGACATCCTCGTTCATTGCGATAAACATTTTTCTTATATTTTCCGACTGAACTTCCTCCCTTGTAGAAAGAGAAATTTGACCGAGCTTTGTAACGCCGTCTACAAGCAATGCAACTTCCGCACCGAAGCGTTCTTTTATATCGTCTATCGTATATTGCGTATCCTCCACCACATCGTGAAGAAGTGCGGAGATGATACACTCGTTATCCATACCGAGCTGAAAGAGTATCTTTGCAACGGCTACGGGGTGCATAATATAAGGCTCGCCCGAACGGCGTCTTTGATTTTTATGCGCATCGTGTGCAAGGTCATATGCAGATTTAATTTTTTCACTGTCATATTGGGAATTACTCTTTATCTTTTCAAAAAAATCCGCAAAGCCGTCGTCGTAATCCTCGCTATATACAGTTTTATTTACTTCTTCACTCAATTTAAAAGCCTGCCCTTCAAGGTTTTAAGAACTGCGGTATTTTCCAAATCGGCTTTACCGTCAATTTTCATCAGCTCAATACCGTCGTTTCTTCTTATCAGCCCTGTTTCCTCAAAAGCGTCGAGTGCATAACAAAGCTGACCGTATGTTACCTTTTGTTCAAGTGCGAAGTACAAATCCTCAACAGTGTACTTCCAACCGCTGTTTTTCCTGATAAATTTATAAATAATCGACC
>JAJQGZ010000120.1 GCA_021200075.1 Clostridiales bacterium
CATATGAACAACTAAAAGAAAAGCTTGCAAAAGAAGGTCTTTTTGCCGATGAATATAAAAAGCCGTTTCCTAAATATCCAAAAAAAATAGGTGTTGCAACCTCCGATATTGGCGCCGCAGTAAATGATATTATCAATATTATAAAAAGACGGTTTCCTGTTTGCGAACTTGTAATAGTACCAACCAAGGTTCAGGGTGAGCAAGCCTCGCCTGATATAGTTAAATCGCTTCGGCTTCTTGATTCAGAAGACGATATTGATTTGATAATTGTCGGCAGGGGAGGCGGTTCGATTGAAGATTTATGGGCGTTTAATACAGAAGAGGTCGCGCGGGCCGTTTTTGCTTGTTCAAAGCCCGTAATCAGCGCAGTGGGTCACGAGACGGATTTTACAATATGCGATTTTGTTGCGGATTTGCGTGCGCCCACACCGAGCGCTGCTGCGGAGCTTGCGGTTCCCAATATGAACAATATTCTCGCATCCCTTAACGGTATGAATGATTTGATGATGAATTATTTGCTCAAAAGAGTTGAGTTTGAATTTCAGCGCTTCGACAGCGTTCAAAATTCTCTTGCCGATATAACCGCAGAGCTTATTGACGAAAGAAAGAATAATCTTTCCGATTACTCAAAAAGAATCAAAGCTTCATTTTCGCAGTACGTTCAAAGGAAAAAAATGAATATTTCAAAGCTTGTATCCCAACTTAACGCACTCAGTCCGCTCGCCACGGTTTCAAGAGGATATTGTATTGCCGAGGATAAAAACGGAACGATTAAAAGCGCCGAAAAGCTTAAAACCGATGATGAAATAAAGCTTACTTTCTCAGACGGAAGCGTAAACTGCCGTGTCATTTAAAACAGTCTATATAAACAATAATTTTGATTTTATTATTATAAAGAAATGGAAATTGATATGGAAAATAATACCAAAAAAAATAACGATATAAATAAAATTGATGCAGACAGCGAATTGACTTATGAAAAGGCTATGTCCAGGGTTGAACAAATTGTTAATTTGCTTGAGGGTAATGATATCTCACTTGATGAAAGCATAAAGCTTTTTGACGAGGGGACAAAGCTCACTGCCGTTTGCGCCGAGAAGCTCAAACAGGCGGAGCTTAAAATTACTACGCTGAAAAAGAACAATGAGGATTGATTATGCAAAATATTGAATTTCAAAATATTCTTAATAACGATATACGAAAGGTAGAGCATTCTCTTTTGTCATTTTTGCCCGATGCCAAGGACGGTCAGGATGAAATTTTAAAAGCGATGGAATACAGTCTTTCAAACGGTGGAAAAAGATTAAGACCCGTATTTGCACTTGAGTTTGCCCGTGTCTGCGGCGGTACTCGTGATGATTGTCTGCCTCTTGCCTGCGCTCTTGAATATGTGCATACATACAGCCTCATTCACGACGATTTGCCCTGTATGGATAATGATGATTTGAGACGGGGAAAACCAAGCTGTCACAAGGCTTTTTCGGAAGCTACCGCTCTTCTTGCCGGCGATGCACTGCTTACCCATGCATTTGAAATAATCGCCGGTTGCGACCTGCCAGATGACAGGATTGCGTCCGCCGTAAGTCTTCTTGCTCAAAATTCCGGAGTTTGCGGAATGATAGGCGGTCAGGTTATAGACTTGAAATATGAAAGTCAGTCGCCTACAATCAGACAGCTTCTCGACGTATATAGAATGAAAACGGGAGCGCTTTTATCAGCCGCCTGTCTTATGGGCTGTATCAGTGCCGGAGCAACAAGCGAACAGCTTTCCGCCGCTTCAAAATTTGCCTATTTGCTCGGAATTGCTTTTCAGATTCGTGACGATATACTCGATATAATCGGCGATGAGGATAAGCTCGGCAAACCCATTGGTTCCGATGCCGATAATAATAAAGTAACCTATACCACGGCAGTCGGTATCGAAAAGGCAAAAAAGGATGTTTCGGCATTAACCGAATCCGCCGTAAAACAGCTTTCATATTTTGAAAATACCGAATTTCTTGAAAAGCTTTCGTACAGTCTTATAAACAGGGAAAGCTGATTATCTTTTATTGCAGTTAATTTAAAAAGAGAGATATGATGACAATTCTTGATAATGTAAATTCACCTAAGGATTTAAAAAAATTAAATACCTCTCAGCTTAACGAGCTTTGCTCTGAAATCAGAGAGCTTCTTATTAATACCGTTTCGCACACCGGAGGTCATCTTGCGTCCAATCTCGGTGTTGTTGAGCTTACCGTTGCGCTTCATAAGGTGTTCGACAGCCCAAACGATCAAATTGTATTTGATGTCGGTCACCAGTGCTATACGCACAAGATACTTACAGGTAGGAAAAATGAATTTACCACTCTGCGTACAGAGGGCGGTATAAGTGGCTTTACCCGGCCTAATGAAAGCGAACACGATATATTTTCCTCTGGTCACAGTTCCACTTCGATTTCCGCCGCAGTCGGTCTTGCAAGAGCAAAGCAGTTAAAGGGTGAAAAGGGAAAGGCTATTGTTGTTATCGGCGACGGTGCGTTGACAGGCGGTCTTGCTTACGAGGCGCTGAATAATTCCGGCAACGACCACAGCAATTTAATTGTTATACTCAATGATAATAATATGTCTATCGACCGCAATGTCGGTTCAATGGCTAAGAATCTTACCACTATCAGAACCTCTAAAAAGTATGTTACATTTAGGTCTAAATTACAGCGAGGTTTTGCAAAAATACCAAAGATAGGTACTAATATCAACAGATTTTTCACCCTTATCAATACCAAGATAAGAAAGGTGGTTTACAAAGCCACATTTTTTGAGGATTTGGGCTTCAGGTATTACGGGCCAATCGACGGCCACGATATTGAAGCCTTGATTGATGTTCTGTGCGCCGCCAAAGCACACAACCATTCCGTATTGATTCATATCAATACTGTTAAGGGAAAGGGCTATTCTCCCGCCGAAAAGAATCCGACGCAGTTCCACGGTATCGAAAAATTCAATATTAATACCGGTGAGCCGCTTAGTAAAGAAAAAAATTTTTCCGCAAGCTTTGGGCAAACGATATGTAAATTTGCTCAAAACGACAGCAGGATTTGTTGTGTTACCGCCGCTATGGGGGAGGGTACGGGCCTCGTCGATTTTGCAGAGAAGTTTCCGAAAAGATTTTTTGATGTAGGTATTGCGGACAAGCACGCCGGTACTTGCTCAAGCGGATTGGCGAAAAACGGTATGATTCCTATTTTTGCCGTTTATTCAACTTTTCTACAGCGTGCTTACGACCAGCTTATTCACGATGTTGCAATGCAGGGACTTAAAGTTATTTTTGCAATAGACAGAGCAGGTTTTGTCGGTGAGGATGGGGAAAGTCATCAGGGTGTATTTGATACTTCTTTTCTCAATTCTGTTAGCAATCTTACCGGTTTTGCTCCGTCTTATTATGACGAGCTTGAAGCTATGTTTTATGAAGCTGTTTACAAAATAAATGGCGCCGCCGCAATCAGGTATCCGAGAGGCAGTGAGGGCGGCAGACCCGACGGCTATATATATGAGCATAATCCGTTTTGCGTTATCGGAGACGACAATAAAAATATTTGTATAGTTACCTACGGCAGACTTTTTTCTCAGTGTTACTCTGCATATGAACAGCTCGATAATGTATTTTTAATTAAGCTTAATATGATTAAACCGATTGACACCGGTGTGATAAATAATCTTAAAAAATGCAGTAAAATATATTTTTACGAGGAAAGCGTCAGGAGCGGTTCCGTAGGAGAATGCTTCGGTTCAATGCTTGCGGAAAACAATATTGAATGCGAATATAAGCATATTGCTGTTGACAACGAATTTATCAGCCAGGCGAGCGTTGAAAGTCAGATGAAAAAATATCATATGGACGCTGATTCGATTATAAGTGAAATTAAAGAGGTTAAAAATGGCGAAGCCTAATAAAAAAAGACTTGATACCGCCTTGTTTGAAAAGGGTCTTGCTCCGAGCAGGGAAAAGGCGAAAGCCCTCATTATGTCGGGTATAGTTTATGTCAATAACCAAAAGTCCGATAAGGCGGGGAAAGAGGTTACAGATATCGATAATATTGAAGTCAGGGGCAGTACCCTTAAATATGTTAGCAGGGGCGGTCTCAAGCTTGAAAAGGCTATTGATGTTTTTAATATTTCTCTTCTTGATAAAATTTGTCTCGATGTAGGGGCTTCAACCGGCGGTTTTACCGATTGTATGCTTATGAATGGAGCAAAAAAAGTTTACAGCGTTGATGTCGGATACGGTCAGCTTGCGTGGAAGCTTAGGAGCGACGAGAGAGTCGTTTGCCTTGAACGCACAAATTTCCGATATGCCGACAGCGATTTGATTAAGGACAAAATAGATTTTGCCGATGCCGATGTTTCCTTTATTTCGTTAAAGCATATTTTGCCGAATCTCAATAAGTTCCTTGTTCCGGGTGGTAATGCCGTATGCCTTATTAAACCGCAGTTTGAGACAGGCAGGGAAAATGTCGGCAAAAAGGGTATAGTCAGCGACCCCAAGGTGCATTTGCAGGTTATTGAAAAAGTCATTTCTCTTTCGCTTGAAAACGGTTTTTGCGTAATCGGTCTTGACTATTCACCGATAAAAGGCCCCGAGGGTAATATAGAATATCTTATTTATCTTCAAAAGTCTGATAATCCCGTTTCCTCGGTAAACGCAGAGGAAGTTGTAAGGCGTTCTCATAGCGAACTTTAACAGACAATTCAACAAATTATTTATTAATGATAATCATAAAACAAGAGGCTGTGCCGTTATGAAAATTTCAGTTTTTCCTAATTTTAATAATGAAAAGGTTATGCCGATTTTTACGCAGACAGTCAGTGTACTTAAGCGTCTCGGAGTTTCGCTTTCTCTGCCGATTGAATGCAATGCCGCATATAATGACTGCGATATTTCTTACGGCGGCGATGAAATAATGACAGATTGCGATGTCGCTATAGCTATCGGCGGAGACGGTACAACACTTAATGTTGCAAAAAAAGCCGCTTTTAATGACAAACCCGTTTTGGGGATAAATGCCGGAAGGCTCGGTTTTATGAGCGGATTGGAGCGAAACGAGCTTGAACTTTTGGAAAATCTTGTTAAAGGCGACTATGAAATCGACGAGCGTATGATGCTCAAAGCAGGCATAATTGAAAATAATGAAGAAAAATCCGTTCACCACTGCTTAAATGATATTGTTATATCAAGAGGCAATTTTGCAAGACTGATTGATATTTCTATAATTTGCGACGGAAGAACCGTGTCGAATATGCGAGCCGACGGCGTTATTATTTCAACTCCGACCGGTTCAACTGCATATTCTATGGCGGCAGGTGGGCCGGTTGTCAGTCCGGAAGCGGATTGTATAATCGAAACTCCGATATGCCCTCATTCGCTTATGGACAGGAGCATTATTTTTTCGAGTGATAAAGAGCTTATTGTCGTCGTATCAAATGATATGAATAACCGTACCGTAATGACTTCAGACGGGCAGGAAGCCGTAGAGCTTTCCGCCGAAAGTAAAATAGCAATATCCGTCTCACCGCTCAAGACTAAGCTTATTAAAATTAAACCTGAGAATTTTTATGAGATACTTAACCGAAAGCTGATTGAAAGGAGAACCAGATGAAAAAGAGAAGACACGCAAAAATACTTGAACTTATTAATTCCGGCGAAATAGAAACTCAGGAGGAACTGCAATCGCTTTTGTATAAAGCCGGATTTGAAGTTACTCAGGCGACGATTTCAAGGGATATTAAAGAGCTTCGCCTTGTAAAGGAGCTTTCCGACAAGGGACGATATTATTATTCAACCGGTAAAAAAGCCGGGCTTGAAGCTGTCAGAAGAACCGGCGGAATTTTCGGCGATTCTATAATCAGCGTCGAATATGCAATAAATATTGTTTGTATAAAGTGTTTTCCCGGTATGGCTGTCGCTGTTTGCACTGCCGTCGATTCAATGGAGTGGAGCGGTGTTGTCGGTACAATATCGGGCGACGATACTATATTTGTTTTATGCAAAACCCCGGATTTTGCAAAAATTTTCACTATGAATATGGAGAAGATTTTAAATGTTAAAAACTCTTGACATAGAAAATATAGCGGTTATTGAAAAGACGAGTGTTGAATTTTCGGGCGGACTTAATGTTCTTACCGGTGAAACCGGCGCAGGTAAATCCATAGTAGTAGATTCCATAAATGCCATTCTCGGTGAAAGGACTTCAAAAGAGCTTGTCCGTCACGGTGCCCAAAACGGTTTTGTCAGCGCATATTTTGATACTGTCGGCAGTTCTGCCTGCAAAAAGCTTGAAGATTTGGGCTTCGATATGGACGATGACGGCGGTATTCTTCTGAGCAGGAGAATCGGTGCAAACGGTAAATCCGTCTGCCGCATTAACGGAAAAACAGCTACAGTTTCTATGCTCAGAGAAATAGGTGCTTTGCTTGTCAATATTCACGGTCAGCACGACAGCCAGGCGCTGCTTGACCCGAAAGAGCAGTATCGCTACATAGACATGCTTCTTGATGATAAAAAAATTATAGATGAATACCGTGCTTCTTTCAAAGAACTGCTGCATATAAGAAAAAGAATAAAAGCTCTTGCCGCAGATGAGGATGCAAAACGCAGAGAACTTGAGCTTCTCGATTATCAGATAGACGAGCTTGAAAGCGCCGATATAAAAAAAGGTGAGCGTGACGAATTATCTGCACGCAAAAAGCTTATTACTCAAAGCGGTAAGATAAGCGAAGCACTCAATAATATTATAATGCTTATCAGCGGTGATGATAATACCGGTGG
>JAJQGZ010000115.1 GCA_021200075.1 Clostridiales bacterium
TCAATTTCAAAATTAATGCAATCGAGCGCTTTTTTATCTGATTTAGGATAAGAAAAGCTTAAATTTTTCGTTTTAAATAAAGTCATTTCATATCCTCCGTAAAATCAATAACAATCGGCAAAAGATAAATTGCCGCGAATAAAATAAATGCCGGCGCACAAAGCCCTCCGCCGAGAATGACAGGCTCGTAAATAAATTCCGTTTTTCCGAAAACGCAAAAGGCAAGAACCGCACAAAAAAGTATTATTTCAACAGCGAGCAAAACGCCGTCCGCAAAACAAAAGGAATATTTTGAATATGCCTTTCTGTTTTTATTAAACCCTCTGGCACGCATTGAGTCCGATACCTCCACACTTTCCTCCAAAGTCATAGAAATAAGTGCGGAAAAATTTGCAATGCTCCTTTTCAGCCTGCTCTGCGATGTGTCGGCAACGCTCCTCACCTCGTTTATCTCCGCCGCATTTTTGCGAAGCCTGGGGATAAACGAAAGTACCATTGAAAAGACAAGTGAAATATTCGGCGCAAAGCGAGAAAACACGGACAAGAACTTATCCGAACTCATCACAAAGCCGTAGCAGGAAATCCACAAATAACGGTGGAAAACATCATTCCCCTGCAAAAGCCGTAAAAGAGCGGCTCAAGAGTAAAATCCCGTGAAAACAGCGTAAAAAGTACCGTGTCGCCGTAATACGCAAAAAGCATATTGAAAACGGCGCTCAAAAGAGTGAGCGGAATTATAAAAGAAAAGAACATTTTGACCATCCGCATACTCTGAAGACTGATACCGTAAATCAATGCCAATAACAGGGAAGCCAAAAGATAAAACGGATTAAAAATCACAAGGCTGAGAATTATCTCCGAAACAAAAAAAGAGGAAGCACACCTTTGGATTAAATTTTGCAAATCTGTTCAATCGGCTCCCTCCCTTGTTTTTTATCAATATTCAATTCCCCGTCTCGCCTTTACTCCCTTGTCGTAAGGGTGTTTGATTTTGTCCATATATGTTACATAATCGGCGCCGACGAATAAAGAATAAACCTCTTTGTGACCTGTTATAACCGTTTCAATCCCACGGCTTCAAGAGATTTTACAATATTCGTCGCTCTTTTGGGGTGATAAAATCGCCGATAATATCGAGAAATTCATCGAGTATAATCATATCGCCGTCCCAGCTTTCGATAAACTCACAGGCGTTTTGAACCCACGGTGAATATTCTTCTCCCGGATTAAACGGCAGAGAATCGGGAGAGGCGAAAATATCAAACGGCAGTACCGAAAGCTCCGACGATTTATTATCCTTTAAAAACTGAACAAAACCCACTTTCATTCCTGCGCCCTTTGCTCTCATTCCGGCACCGATTGCGCAACTTGTCTTGCCTTTTCCGAAGTCGTAATAAATATGCGTCATCTTATCCTTACCTCTTCCTTGGTTTTAAACGAATAGCCGTGACGGTCGAGAATATGCATTTTTTTGAGTGCGACCTCGCACCCTTTTGAAACGCAGAGATTGGGCCTTACCGGGACGGTGACCTCAAGTGCAAGAGTCCGTGAAATAAGGCGGTCAAACCCGTAAAGCTTAGCCGAACCGCCGGTGAGCAAAAGGCTCGAACTTGTAATATCCGCAATGAGCTGGGGTGAAGTACGCTCAAACATCGCCTTTGCCGTCTGTGTTATTTTATCAAACTGGGGCTGTAAACATTCACAAATTTCGTTGCCCGTAATCTCCACAACCTTGGGAAGCCCCGAAAGAGTATTTCTCCCCTTTGCCTGCATTGTGACATCGGCGTCCCTCGGTACGGCGCAACCTATATTTTTCTTAATATCCTCGGCGGTTCTCATACCGATAAGCAGACCGTGCTTATCCCTCATATATTTTGCAATAGCTCTGTCAAAATCATCTCCGCCAACCTTTACGGTTTCGCACTGGCTCATAGAGCCCTGGCTGATAACCGCCATATCCGTAGTTCCTGCTCCGCTATCTATAACAAAAACTCCGCCGGGATGAACCGGGTCAATCCCCGCTCCGAATGCGGCGCAAAGCGGCTCCTCAATCAGGCAGACCGAGCGTGCGCCTGCGGTTATAAGAATAGATATTAACATTCTGCGTTCAACATCGGTGCTGTCAGACGGAACGTTCGCAACCATTCTCGGCTTAAAGATACTCTTTTTTGAAACCTTATCAATAAAGTAGCCAACCATCTGAGTGGCAAGGGCATAGTTGCTGACAACGCCCTCGCAAATCGGCTGAATGACGCTGACTCCGTTAGGCTCCCTGCCCTCAAGATAATAAGCTCTTTTGCCGGCGTAAAGCATTTTTTCACTTTCCGTATCATAGGCGACATAAGCAGGCTCGTCAAGCACCACTCCCTTGCCGACAATGGAAATGACTATCGTACCCGTGCCGAGATCCATACCCAAATCATAACCAAACATAAAAACAGTCCTTACTAACTTCTGATTAACCGATTCGGCGAACCGAAAAAGGCATTGTAAATAACCTAAATACAATCCTTACCGAATAATGTTACTTGAAAATATCGTTGTTGTCAACAGTTAAAAAATGAACAAGAGCGCTGTAGCGTCTGCTTTTTTTATCATTATCGACCATAGCTTTAATCGAAGCTTCGCTTCCGACAATAACAAGCAGATTTTTTGCTCTTGTAAGAGCGGTGTAAAACAAATTCCTGTAAGCGAGCTTAGGCGGCGTGCCGACTACGGGAAGCACAACGGCGTCAAATTCACTGCCCTGACTTTTATGCACGGTCATAGCATACGCAAGCTCTATTTCCTTTGCGTTTTCCATACTGTACATTGTTTCCCTATCGTCAAATTTTACATTTAAAATATCGTTTTCACGGTCTATTCTCGTAAGTATACCTATGTCGCCGTTGAAAACTCCCGAACCGCTTTCCGAATCCTTGAACCACGGAACATCGTAATTATTTTTTATCTGCATAACCTTGTCGCCCTCACGCAGGGTAAAGCCCATATATTTAATCTGAGCCTTTTCACGGGACGGTGGATTAAGCTTTTCCTGCAAAAGAGCGTTCAAATTCTGAGTGCCGACCTCACCCATTCTGCTCGGGCAAAGCACCTGAATATCCTTTACGCTGTCATAGCCGTAGCCGGCAGGTATTCTTGAAACCACAATGTCTACAACCTTCTTCGCCGCATTGTAGTGTGACTCCTCCTTGAGAAAGAAAAAATCCGAGCCTGCGCTGTTATCAAAAACAGGCATTTTACCGTTTACGACCAAGTGAGCGTTTGAAACTATCCTGCTTTTCATTGCCTGACGGAATATTTTATCAAGACTGACAACGCTGATAAGCCCGCTTTTTATCAAATCGGCAAGTACATTACCGGCTCCGACCGGAGGAAGCTGGTTTTTATCCCCAACCATAATAAGCCGACAGGAAAGAGGGAGTGCATCAAGCAGTGCGGAAAACAAAGTAACATCGACCATTGAAAGCTCGTCGATTATGACGGCATCACATTCAAGCGGATTGCACAAATTATGGGTAAACACCGGTTCGTCCGCACCCTGTTTATATTCCACTTCGAGCAGACGGTGAACTGTCTTTGCCTCATATCCCGTAAGCTCGCTCATTCGCTTTGCGGCTCTGCCGGTAGGCGCGGTAAGGGCGACATCAAGCCCCCTGTTTTTCATAAGTGATATTATGCCCTTGACGGTTGTTGTTTTGCCGGTACCGGGGTCACCTGTTAATATCAAAATACCTTTGTTGACGGCAATTTCAACCGCCCGTCTCTGCTTTTCGTCAAATGTAATATTATTTGCTTTTTCAAACGCATATATCTCGGAAGCGGAAATATCCTTTTGCTGAGGCGGAAAATTGAGCATAACCGATATTCGTTCGGCTATCGACTTTTCCGCATTATAAATTTCGGGAAGAAAAATAAAATCTCTGCCGTCTATATTTTCCTGCACAAGCTGTTTGCCCTCGATGGCATTGTCAATTGCTATCTCCGCTTCGTCGTCATTGCACTCAAGCAAATTCTTTGCCGGTGTAATCAGGCTGTTTCTCGGCAGGCAGGTGTGACCGTTGTGCAGATTATGCCTTACGACATAAACTACTCCTGCCTGACATCTGTAATCAAACGGCGGAGCTTCGCTGAAATTCGACGCAATCTCGTCCGCTCTTTCAAAGGTTAAGCCGCCGTTTTCGGAAATAAGAGCGTAGGGATTTTCCCTAATAATATCAAGAGTATTTGCCTTGTAGAGGCTGTAAGCCGAAAATGCCTCCTGCTGGCTCAAGCCCGTATCGACAAGAGAATTCATTATATCCCTTGCGGCAAACTGCATTTTAAAATCGTTGCTGATTTTCCTTGCTTTTGCCTTGTTTATGCCCTTTATTTCGGCAAGGCGTTCCGGTTCGTTTTCAATTACATTAAAGGTATTTGAGCCGAATTTTTCAATAATTTTTGTGGCAGTGGCTTCCCTAACGCCCTTAATTATTCCTCCGGAAAGGAAACGGAGCATACCTGCCGCATCCGCAGGAACCGTCCTTTGCAAACGCACGGATTTAAACTGCCTGCCGAACGACGGGTGAATAGTCCACTCCCCTTGGAACACTGCTTCCTCACCCACAAGAATATCGCCGAGAGTACCTACCACCGTTACATATTCGTCGCCCGTTGCGGCCTCTATAACACAATAGCCGTTTGATTCATTTTTATATGTAATGCTTTCAACCGTGCCGGTTAAATTTTCAAGCTCTTCTTTCATAATTTTCACCGAATTAATTGTAACATAAATAATTGTAAAATAAAAGAAATATCTTGTAATTTTTAAAGCGCCGAAAGTATTTAAGCTCCCGACGCTTTAAAACGGTATTTTACAGAATTTTAAAGTCCTGCTTTTTCGGCAATATATTTGCGTGCCTTTATGGCATATTCAAACGGATTTGCCTTTGCAGGGTCTTGCTCGGCTTCAACAACAATCCAGCCCTCATAGTTATTTTCGGCAAGAATATCGAATATCGGCTTGAAATCCACATCTCCGTCTCCCGGAACGGTGAACACGCCGGCTTTTATCGCATCGAGGAACGACATATGATTCGGCACAACCTGATTGTTGTAAATATCCATACGAACATCCTTGAGATGAACATGTTTTATTCTGTTTATATATTTTTTAAGCACGGGAACAGGGTCGATACCCGCAAAGATGAGATGACCGGAATCGAAAAGGAGATAAACAAGCTCAGGGTCTGTTATTTCCATAAGCTTATCAATTTCCTCAACAATCTGCACGCCGGTGCCCATATGATGATGCACGGTGAAATACATATCCTTAGACCTTGCATAAGCGCCCATTTCGTTAAATCCCTTTGCAATGATTTCCCACTGCTCATCGGTATAATACGGCTTTTCATCAAGTATGGATTTATCAAGACAGCCCTGAATTGAATTGCCCTGCTCGGAAACGCCGATAACCTTTGCGTCGAGCTTATGAAGCTTATCACAATAAGCCTTGAAAGTCTCAATAGTTTCCTCATAAGGCTTTGAAATGAGATAGGACGAGAACCAGGCATTGCATATCTGAAGCCCTCTGATGTCGAGGTATTTTTTCAAAACATCGGGGTCTGACGGATATTTATTGCCGATTTCTGAGCCTTTAAATCCGGCGAGTGCTATTTCGCTTATACACTGCTCAAATGTATTTTCCGAGCCGAGGTCTGGCATATCGTCGTTAGTCCAGCCGATAGGAGCTATCGCAAGCTTTACTTTGTTTGGATCAAGCATATTTTACTTTTCTTACTTTCTTCATTATTTATTGTTTTAACTATTATTTTAACTGATCAATAATCAAATGTTTCGTTTATATGCGCCTGCATATCGTTGTAAGCCGCCGCAACGGTTTCGGACTTTGACACTTCGGCAACGCCGACTCTCCACCAGGATTCAAATCCCGGGGCCATTGTCTTCGGCAGTACCTTGATATCAAACAGACAGGAAACGCTCTGCTTAGCGGCGTCAGCAAGAGCCGTGCGAAGCTCGTCTGATGTACGGCAGGTATAAGCCTTACAACCGTAACCCTCTGCTATTTTGGCAAAATCGGGGTCAATCTCGTCTCCGTCGAGTATACCGGTAACCGGATTTCTCGCACGGAAAATTGTGCCGAATGTATCGGTACCCTGACTGTTCTGGAGATTTTCTATACAACCCCAGCCCAAATTGTCAAACAGGCATACATTGATTTTAAGTCCCTCTTGAAGCGATGTATAAAGCTCCGAATGACCCATAAGAAACGAGCCGTCGCCGCAGAATGTATACACCTCTGACTCGGGCTTTGCAAGCTTTGCGCCGAGTGCGCCGTTCACTTCGTATCCCATATTGGAATATCCATATTCCATATGATATGTACGGCAATCCTTGGGTCTGAACAGCCTTTGCATATCGCCGGGAAGAGAACCTGCCGAGCCGAGCGCAATGGCATCGTCGGGCATAAATTCGTTGATTATACCGAGAGCAAGAGTTTGATTAAGACCGCCCTCAAGCTCGGTTGAATAATATTCGTCTACAATAGCGTCCCACTCCGCCTTAGCGTCCGCAATCTCCGATTTATAGGAAGTTTTATAGCCGTCGCAGGAAGATATGAGAGCCGACAAAGCTTCTCTTGCGTCGGAAACAACAGCTTCGGCATCCATTTTATATGCGTCAAACGGGCATATATTTATGCCGAGAACCTTTCTGTCTTCGTTAAAGAGCCACTTGGACGAAGTGGTGAAATCGGTAAAGCGA
>JAJQGZ010000094.1 GCA_021200075.1 Clostridiales bacterium
CAGTATTAGTACATAATTCTGTCAATGGAAAATTTGTTACTTTGAAAGATTTGCCTCAGATTATTTTTTAAATGTATCTATCTGATTTTGTACAAAAATATATGCTCAATAAAAGAAAACGCAACAACATGTCAACAACCGGTTGCTTTACTTATTAATAATTATCTTATATAATTATAATGAAAATTATTATAATGAAATCAGGCGATAATATGGAGATTAAGGATATACTGTATAATTTAAGAACAAGTAATAATCTCACACAAGATGAAATGGCTAAAAAGCTCTTTGTTACAAGGCAGGCAGTATCCCACTGGGAGAATAGCAAAACAATTCCGAATATTGAAACGCTGAAGCTGATTTCCAATATCTTTGATATTTCAATCAACTCTATCATTACGGACAACAAATTGAATGATGTTCAGGATGACAAAATCAATTCCAACCGTTTTGTGGGTTTTGCGCAGTTATATGAAAACAGCAGACCGAGTATTCCTTATTATGCTTGCAATATACTGCCGAATTATCTTGAGCATAAACCTGAACAAATTGCTGACTTAGGCTGCGGTACAGATTTGTCAACTATGGCTTGGATTGGTAAATACAACGGCATAATCGGAGTTGACCCGAATGAAGAAATGCTGTCAATCGCTAAGCAGAAAAGTGATAAGATTTCATTTATTAAAGCATGTTCAGATAACATACCTTTGCCTGATAATTCAACAGATATTGTTATCTGCTCGCAATCATTTCATTGGATGAATCCGACTGATACCTTGACAGAGGTTAACCGTATTCTGAAACCAAACGGCATATTCGCAACAGTTGACTGCGATTGGCCGCCTGTATGCAATTTGGAAGCAGAATTAGCTTATTCTCAATTACTCAACAAAGTCAGATTTGTTGAACTTGAAAACAAGGATATTTACAAAACCTTTCAGCGTTGGAATAAAGATAAGCATTTGTAGAATATAAAACAAAGCGGTTATTTCAAATATGCAAGAGAAATTGTTTTTATGAATAAGGAAAAATATAATGCTGACAGGTTCATCGGCATTGCACTCAGTCAGGGCGGATTGCAGACAATGCTCAAAACACAACCCTATTTAATTCAAAACGATATTGAATTGTTTGAGAAAAAGATAAAATCAATTTACGGTAACAATAAATTTGAAATCGGTTTTTGCTATCGTATGAGAATTGGCGTAAAGTAATTTGCTTGTCGTAATATCAAATTGGATTTGGTAAACTATATCGGCAGAAAGGATGATTAGTTTGCCGGCAAATAAAAAATTCAGCCAATCAGCCTAAGAGTGAGGTACAAATATGAAACACAAAAAGATAATTCCTGTTTTTGTTATAGCTATTATAATTATCGGTTTGGCAACAGCTTTTTATTTTAGTTGTAATTATACCGAAACAGGAATTGAAAAATACAACGAAAAAATCAGTGAAAACGAAGATTTAATTCATTTTTCATTAGATGAACTCGGCGACTATGAGGAGATATATTTTCAGTCAAGCAAAAGAGGCGGAATTTTATTTTTTTCTTACTCAAGTATGCTTATCGCAACTTATAGTTCTGACAAGTTTCTTATACAAAAAGACATTATTGACGGTTTAGAATACGAAGCCGAGCCGCTGCTTTTTGAAGAAACAAAATATACCCTGCCGGGAACGGAATTAGAAATCGGCGATTGGGATTTTAAAGTTCTTTGCGGCAAATCCGATAATTACACAATTCCTAAAAATATTGATATAATCGCAGTAAATGAAAAATCCGAAAAAATAGCATATCTAACCTTTTACGATTAGGATATTGACTATTTATGCGAAGTAAATAAATCGGACGGTTATATGGAAAAATTTATTAAAAAGTATTTTAAATATGATTTCAATAAAGAGTGAATATTTATCGCAACCGGCTATCGCAATTCGTGAAAAAGAAAATTTTAAAAATACCGTTTTTTAAAACAGATAATCATTTGTAAAGCTTTGCCTCGGCACTGCTTTTACTTACTATTCTTTTTAGCATAAGGAGGATTACCGATGAATGATTTAACAGAACAAGTACTTGAAGCAATTATTACAGCGGCGGCAGCAATTTTTGCAGAAGAATTGATATGTTATCTTATAATAAAAAGGCAAAAAAAGCTAAGCGATTATAAAGAACAAAAAGCAAAAAAGCATTTTATCCGTATTCATTTTATCTTTATCGGTCTAAAAAATATCTTTTTTCCGTTAAACCGATTATCGTTTTGATTGTGTTCATCACTGTTTTTTCACAATCGGGAAATCCTGTTTATTATGATTCAATGGGCAACCAATATAGTGATGCGGTAAAAGTATTGTTTTATGATGAAAGCTCAAACAGCTATACGGTAGATGAAGAAAGCTTATATTTTTTTTAGACAGCGATAAAAATATTATATACAGTAAATATGTTGATATTAACGGATTTGTCGGCGATGTCACAGAAGACGACCTATACTGCACCGATATGACTGGAGTATATTATACGGAAAACGGCGAAATTTTTATTGAAAACGACTGCGTTTACTGGGACGATGAAAAACAGCTTCACTATTCAAACGTATCTAATAATGTTGTTGTAAGCGAATGTGAGTTTAATGTAGATACATCAAGCGGAAGCTGTACCATAAGTTAAACGACAAATATTGATTAACCGACACAAAAATAAAATACAAACGGTAAATTTATGATTAACTTAACTCACAAAAAATTCGACATAAATAAAAATTGGGGAAAATGCTGTATAGGCTTGGAAGAAGTCAATAATAAAAACAGTTTTTATTGGCTTAATAAAAAGAATTATAAACTTATAGGCAATTATCACACTATGACCGACGAGCAAAAATTGGCTGTTGATTGTGATAATAAAAACATCTATATAGCTTTGCCGCAGTATGTTAATGATTCTCGTTATAAAGAATTGGTTGATGAACTTAATAATCCTAAAGTTACAGTATTTTTTAACGAAGCGAAAAATGAAGACGACGCACATTACAGATACAGATGTTTTATTGATTGGAACGGTTTGAATTTTTCCGAATAGTATAAGAATTATTTAACGGTTTCAAAAATTTTAATTGAATGGTGCGAAGAAAATGGGATTAAATATAAACACAAGCAGGAATCTCCGCCAAAAAATTATATATATGACGGCAGAGATTTAAGCCAAATAAATTGGGTGTTTTTAACCGAAGAATTATAGCTTGAGCAAGGATTAAAGAAAAGAGAAATGAATAAATATTTGAAAAATTTAAACAGAATTGAATTTGTGGTAACAACGGCGTGCAGCGGTAAATGCAAACATTGTTCACAGAGTGACCATATTTCAAACGACCGAATTGACGGTGATAAAGCCGAACAAGCAATTTATGATATTTGCAGTCATTATAAAATAGATTCGCTTATGACTTTCGGCGGCGAACCTTTGCTGTATCCGGAAGTGGTTTGCAAAATTCATTCTGCGGCAAGAAAAATGGATATACCTAAACGAGATTTGATAACAAACGGATATTTCAGCAAGGATATAAACAAAATAAAAGAGGTTGCGCATATGCTGAACGAAAGCGGAGTTAAAGCATTTGTCTTTCTGTTGACGCATTTCATCAGGAAACCATATCGATTGAATATGTTATGGAATTTGCCAAAACTGTTATTGATGAAAAAATTTCTATTCACACCCACCCTGCTTGGCTTATAAGCGCCGATGACGACAATCTGTATAATATAAAAACAAAAGATATACTGAAAAAAATTCAGCAAAATCGGCATCGAGCAATCTGACGGAAATGTCATTTTTCCAAGCGAAAACGCTTTGAAATATTTAGGCGAATATTTTGATGAAAATACACAGTACAATAATCCGTATGAAAATAATCCGAAAGACATAAAAATAATTAGTTTTTCCGCTAACGGTGATGTCCTTAACGGCAACATAAATAAAAACTCAATATTGGAAATCATAAAATCCTATGATGTGAAACAACTGTAAAACAAATACTGCTTTCTCTACTTTGATGTAAAACAGATTACGGCATAAATTAAACAGCACTGAAATGGAGGTTAAATATGTTTAAAAATGATAATAACTCATCAAATCCTGTTATAACGGCTGAGGCACATATAGCGAGCGCTCATAAACCGCACAAAGAATTTAAACTTCCCAAAACCGCTGTAATATTTTTTATGAACAGTGCGGTTGAGTATTTAATTGAAAATTATAATTGCAAATTAATAAGTGAGAAATTTCCGAGATTTCTTAATTCCTGTCCGATTTATATCCAAGAGGACGAAAACTTCTGCTTTTTGCACGGCGGTCACGGCGCTCCACAAGCCGTTGACACCTTAGAAACTTTAAAGGCTTTCGGTGTTAAAAAAGTTATAAGCATAGGAATGTACGGCGCTTTCGGCACTGAGATTGACTGCGGAGATATTCTTGTACCGCACAAGGCTTTTGTGGAGGAGGGCACATCGCTTCATTATTACAGCAAAATTAAATATTCGACACCCGATAATGAACTTTTTGACAAAGCTGTTAAATTCCTTTATGCAAAGGATTATCCAATCGTTTCAACCGATGCAATTTACAGACAGACATACAGCAAGGAATAAGAATGGAGAAAACTTGGTGCGGTCGGCGTTGATATGGAAACATCTGCTCTGCTGAGCGTAGGCAAATATCTCGGTATCAGCGTTGTAAGTATTCTTATAGCATCGGATAAGCACCCAATTTGCGAAAATGATAAAAAGTGGCATTGGAATTTAGAAAAATCCGAGAGATACAATTTTTTTTGAGAAATGTTTGAGCTTTGTTAAAGAGGTGCAAAATGGAAACAATTGACGATATATTAAATTCCGTACCCGATAAAATTTTTATGCGAGGCAGTGAATATTATCGCTCGGATAAAATTTTAGACATTCACTAAAACTGTAAAAGAAAATCTTTATAATATGTGCGAAACCGTTTACTCATCAAAAAACGATAAAGACTGCAATGAATGTTTGAATATGCTATGTGCCGAAGCAGAAAACAATGCATATAAATATTGGCTTGACGAAAAAATTGAACTTACTGAGATTGCATTAATTTTTTCGCAGTACAATCCCGATTCGATTTTGCGGCAATCAGACAAGCTAATCAATCTGTGCAAGGATGATCATAAACATTATCTTGACAATGCGGTTTTGCTCAAATATAAACTGCTAAGTAAAACCGAAAACCAAGATGAAGCCGATAAATTTTTGCTCAGCTATATTGACTGCGACGGCGTTCGTGAATATGCCGTTAAAAAATATATTAAAGAAAAAAGCTATGATAAGGCAGAAAAGCTGTGCCTTGACAAATTAAAAGAAAAAGATTCTTCTAAGCTTTGGGATGATTTGCTAAGTGAGATTTATGAAAAATCGGGGGGCAGATTGACAAACAGCTTGATATAGAACTGAAAGGGCTTTTAAACGGAAGAATGGAAGCGGTACAGACAGCGGATTTTTTTGAAAAAGAATATCCGAGAAAATCAGCTTTTTGTGATGAGATTGATAAAGTATCAAAGCGTTTTAAATAGAAATATGCTAGATATTTAAAAATCATACGCAAAATTAACACTCCTTGTTTAATATCATATCATATTAAATAAGGAGGTTTTTTGATGGAATATAACGAAAAATCATTAAAGGCGGACAGCTGTAATCAGTTTCCTTTATCATTTTCGCCGCAGCACCAAAGCAATCAGCCGGGAGCGGAGTATTTAATGAATCCAAAACCTACGGCTGAATGCTGCCGAAATCGGTACAAAAGACTTGAGGGCAAAACCGCATTGATAACCGGAAGAGACAGCAGTATAGGCAGAGCGGTTGCTTACAGCTTTGTACGGGAAGGCGCCGACACAGCGATAGTTTACTACGATGAGGAAACCGATGCTTGGGAAACAGCAAGGCATATAAAGGAACTCGGAGGAAAATGCCTGTTGATTAAAGGCGATTTAAACGACCCTGCATTTGCCGTAAAATGTGTAAAAGAAACCGTTAATTGCTTCGGGAAATTAGATGTTCTGGTAAATAATCACGCTGTTTAATTTATTGAGCGGAGTATGCTTGACATTTCCGACGAGCAAATTTCATTCATCTTTCATAATAATGTTTTTTCATTTTTCTACTTAATAAAAGTGGCTTTGCCGTATTTAAAAAAAGCTCAAGCATAATAAATACAACATCGGTAACCGCATATCAGGAGAATAGGGATTTGATTGATTACAGCGCAACAAAGGGAGCGATAGCGGCGCTGACCCGTTCCCTTTCGCAATCGCTTGCGGATAAAGGCATAAGAGTGGACGCTGTCGCACCGGAGCCTGTGTGGACGCCGCTGATACCGTCGTCATACTCCGCTAAAGAGGTGCAGGGCTTTGGCTCAAAGACATCAAAAGTTCCGATGATGCGTGCCGGTCAGCCGTGTGAAATTGCGCCGTGCTATGTATTTTTAGCAAGCGAGGATTCAAGCTATATGACGGGTCAGGTGCTTCACCCGAACGGCGAAACAATAGTCGGCTCTTAAAATATTAAAAAAACAATATTTTGATTTAAAAATATAAAAACAAGCCGCAATTTTTATTGTTAAAATTTTTGGCCGATTGTAAAATGAAGTTGAACATCTAAAAAATCCATAGCGATTGA
>JAJQGZ010000028.1 GCA_021200075.1 Clostridiales bacterium
GGGGCAGAAGGACTTGAACCCTCGGCACGCGGTTTTGGAGACCGCTGCTCTACCAACTGAGCTATACCCCTATAATGGTGGGCCATCAGGGACTCGAACCCCGGACCGACCGGTTATGAGCCGGTTGCTCTAACCAACTGAGCTAATGGCCCTTGTATCAGGGGCGGAGTATACTCTCTCCTGCAACTTATAATATAATAATACCAAAAAAGGCGGTTGTCAATACTTTTCTTTAACAAAAATTACTGCCGAATTTGCACATATTAAAGCAAACTAAGCAAGCAAAAATTCAGCATATAATTTTGCTTCAATATTTTTTTGATACTGTTTTTTACACACAGACAATATATCAGCAAATTGAAAAAATATGTGCCGAGACGAAGAATCCGTACAGCGTCATCATATGCAAAAACCGTTATTAAATCGTTGTTGTTATAAAAAAACAAATCCTCTTTTCGCCCTGAATTTGATGCTGAGATTAAATCCGGGAATATATACGGTGAAAGCGTTAAGGCAAAGCTTTATTTCCCTTTTTATTATACTGCGAAATTTAAAAATTAATTTTTTTTCATATACCACACCGTAATATTTTATGCTGAAATTTTGCTTATAATGTGGTATACTTTAATAAAATGGCTAATGACCGCATTATATTAAAGGAAAGCTATAATGAAAAAATTTTTAAAGGTTCTCGCTTTTATTATCGTTGCCGTGGCAATAATATTAGGATACAATTATTATTCAAACTATTCGCTGTTTGATTTTGAGGACTTATATGTTCCGTCATACCAAGAGGAAATTCAAAAGCAAACGGACGAAACGCAGGCTTCGTTTGAAAAGATATATTACAATCAGCTTGACGACGATGAAAAAAAGGTTTACGACAAAATATACTATGCGCTGAACGAATACGACGAGAAAGTAAGAATCCGTCAAAATATTGAAAACGAAAGAATATTTGAAATTTTCCGTTTTGTCCTTGCGGAAAATCCGGAGATTTTTTGGTCGAGAGGCTCCTGTTCGATTGACAGCACCGGCAATTTGATATTTGACTACATCTGCACGCAAAGCGAGATTGAATATTACAAGCAGGCAATTGAAGAAAATACGAAGGACATCATTTCCCGAGCAAATTCCTGCTCGAGCGATTACGAAAAGGCTCTGCTTATTTTTGAGTATATAGTCGATACGACCGAATATGACGAGGAGGCGGCAAACGACCTTGAAAACAATCCGTTTGACAGTGTTATAATCGGTTCGCTTGTAAACTCAAAGGCGGTATGCACGGGGTATGCGAAAGCATATCAGTATCTGCTTGCCCAATGTTCTCTTGATGCGGAAACGATATACGGAACCGCCGAAACGCAAGGTATAAGCCAGGAACACGCCTGGACGCTCCAATATCTCGACGGAAATTACTATTACACGGACGCTACATGGGGAGACACTTTTGAAAGCAGGGATAGCGGTTCTTATACAAGCCACGCATATTTTTGTATTACGGAAAGCGAAATTTCAAAAACACATACCGCCGACGACAATGCGGTATACCCCGAATGTATGGCAACGCAGGATAATTATTTTATTAAAGAGGAGCTGTATTTTGAAAGCTACAACAAGTCAAAATTACGCTCGGCGATTAAAGAAACTGTGGATTTAGGCGAGGATTTCATCGAGCTGAAATTCTCCGACGATACCGTTTACACCGAAGTGGTAAACGACCTTATCGAATCGGAGGGAATATATTATCTCCTACTTGAGCTTGACCCGTTTGAAACAAACATACAGAATGACAGCCTGTCATACAGTACCGACGAAGAGCAAAATATTCTCACGCTGTTTTTAACAGAAGCAGTTAATTAGCTTATTATCTCGTCTACTCTTACAAATTCGTACCCACGCTCCTGAAGCACGGGAATTGCCCGAAGCACCGCATTGACGGTGGTTTCCTTGGTATCATGCAGGAGAATCACAGCATTATTGTGAGCGGCAAGAAGCAGATATTTATAGACATATTCCTCATTCTGATACTTCCAGTCGGCAGGGTCGTTTGTCCACAAAACAGGGATTTTATCAATTTTTTTTAAGCTTACAGCTTATGTACCAACCGTGCAGAGGACGGAAAAACTCGGTATCTGTGCCGATTATCGCTTCAAGCTCACTGTCCGTTTTTTCAAGCTCAAGATTAAATTCATCAACGGAGATTTCAAACAAGCTGTTATGATAATATGTATGATTGCCGATTAAATGACCGTCGGCATACATTCTGTTTATAATATCCGAATATTTGCTCACTTTTTTGCCGAGGACGAAGAAGCTTGCCTTTGCATTGTATTTTCAAGTCCGTCCAAAAGCTTGCCTGTAAAATCACCGGGCCCGTCGTAAAAGGTGAGTACAATCTTTTTACCGTTGCCGACAGACGAAATATTTGCCGACGGAAGCACAGTCGTACGTGCAAAGAGTAAGCACAAAACAAGAAGCAGTACGAATAATACAGTCAGCCTTTTAATTGAAGAAATCCTTTTCACTTTTATCACCGAGACGAGAGTAGCACAAAAAAATAAAGAACGGATAAAGACATAATAAAGAAGCGGGAAAAACGCAGAAATCGGTGAATAAAGAGGGAAAATAAATTTTTCTTGACACAGGAAAAGTTATTTGCTATAATATCAAAGCCTTTGAAAACAAAGGTAATCCTTGCCTGTGCTGAGGGCATAGGCCAAATGACCAGAAGGAGGTGCTGAAGAATGGCATTACAAAAGAAATATGAGATCGTATTGGTTTTCTCTCTTGCAAAGGGAGACGCACAGGTAGAGCTTCTTAAAGAAAAGTTCACTGAACTCATCAGTAAAAATGGCACTCTCGGCGAAGTTGAAACTTGGGGAAAGCGCAGGCTCGCATATCCCATCAACTACGAAAAAGAGGGCTACTATATGGTTATTAACTTTGCCAGCGATGAAAAATTCCCGGCTGAGCTTGACCGTATAATTAACATTACCGATGGCGTTCTCCGTTCTTTAATCGTAGCTAAAGACGAATGAATCGGAGGTAAGTATGATTAATTCAGTTGTTCTTATGGGCAGATTGACATACGAGCCGGAGCTTCGCTCAACAGCAAACGGTATTTCCTACATCAGGCTTCAAATAGCGTGTGACAGAAAATATCAGCGTTCGGGTGAAGAAAGAAAAGCAGATTTTATTGATATTACAGCTTGGCGTCAGACTGCCGAATTCATTTCCCGTTACTTCCATAAAGGCTCAATGATAGCCATTACCGGAAGTATCCAAACAGATAACTATACCGACAACAACGGAAACAAAAAGAAATCCGTAACGGTAGTTGCGGACGAAGTATCATTTTGCGGCTCAAAATCTGAAAGCGGCGGAGCAAACCCCGCATTTTCACAGCCTGCACCGAGCTATGCAAATGCCGACAATTCGGATTTTGAAGAAATTGTTGACGATGACGATGATTTACCATTTTAAGGAGGAAACTAACGATGGCATATAACAGAGCCGGAGGTTCTCGCAAGGGACGCAGGAAAGTCTGCGTTTTCTGCGTAGAAAAGACCCAGGAAATTGATTATAAGGATGTTACAAAGCTCAAGAGATTCGTTTCCGACAGGGCAAAGATGCTCCCTCGCCGTGTAACAGGTACTTGCGCAAAGCACCAGAGAGAGCTTACCACTGCTATCAAAAGAGCAAGACATCTCGCTCTTCTGCCTTATACATCTGACTGATTACAAAATCAAAACCGTTTCGATATTAAATCGGAGCGGTTTTTTATTTATTTTTTTGTGCGGTTTTTGTTGACTTTAAGGGTGTTATGGCTATAATATAAACTTATGGCAGAAATGCAAAATCATTTTTCCAAAGACAGATGAGGATAATCTTATGCACAGAAAATTTGCAAAAACACCGCCGATGGGCTGGAACAGCTGGGACTGCTTCGGCGCGGGAGTTACGGAAGCACAGCTTCTTGAAAACGCCGAATATATGGCAAAAAATTTGAAAGATTACGGCTGGGAATACATAGTATGCGATATACAGTGGTACGAGCCGAAAGCGAAGGACAATGATTATTTTAACTTCACTTCTCTGAATATGGACGAATACGGCAGACTTATGCCTGCTCCCAATCGTTTCCCGAGTGCTGACGACGGCAGGGGCTTTAAGCCGATAGCCGACTACTGCCACAAGCTCGGGTTCAAATTCGGAATACATATTATGAGAGGTATACCACGCCAGGCGGCTTTGATGAATACGCCGATAAAAAACAGCAAATACTGCGCAAGAGATGCAGCACATCATTTTTCCGTTTGCTCGTGGAACACCGATATGTACGGACTTAAAGACTGCGAAGCCGCACAGGATTACTACAATTCCATTTTTGAAATGTACGCATCGTGGGGCGTTGACTTTGTAAAATGCGACGACATATGCGTAACGGAATTTCGCAAATGGGACAATCCGTACTCGGCTGAACACGAAATTGAAATGATACAAAAAGCGATTGACAACTGCAAAAGGGAAATTGTGCTTTCCCTGTCCCCCGGCCCTGCCGATATTGCCAATGCAAAGCATCTTGCAAAGAATGCAAATATGTGGAGACTGACCGGAGACTTTTGGGATCAGTGGGATAAGCTCCACGATATGTTTGATAAATGCCTGCTCTGGCAGGACGAGGTAAAACCCGGGAACTATCCCGACTGCGATATGCTTCCGCTGGGACGGCTTTCCAAAAACGGAGTATGCCACGGCCCGCAGGACAGAATGACGCAGTTTACCAAGGCGGAGCAAATCACTATGATGAGCCTGTGGGGAATTTTCAAAAGTCCGCTTATGATGAGCGGAAATATGCCCGATAACGACGAATGGACTCTTTCCCTGCTGACAAACGAGGAATATGTTAAAATGCACAAAACCTCCTACGGCGCAAGGCAATATTACAGAAAAGAGAAAAATAATCAGGGCGAAATAATATGGATTTCAAACGGAAAGGACTGCAAGTATGCGGCGCTTTTCAACACAAGAAATGCCGAAGCAAAAATTACACTGCGCCTTAACAATGTGCTTATGCCGGGAGAGAAATATAATATCTACGACATATGGAAAAAGGAAAGCGTCGGCGAATATTCAAACCGCTTTGCAGCCGAAATACTCGCACACGGAGCCGGACTTTATAAAATCACAAAACTGTAAAAAAACAAATGACGGATACGATTTAAGTTGTATCCGTCATTTTCTGTTTTTATGTATTAAGATAATAGTTTAATTATATTCTTTTTGCTCTGAGGTCGGTTTTGCTTTTCTTTTTAATTGAGCTGTACACAAACATAAACATAATGATATTCATTATCACGCAGCAGAAATTGGCAACAGCCTTTGCCCAGATTATTCCGTTAAGACCCGCAAGCTTATTGAGTATGAACAAAAGCGGAATATAGATGAGGCCCTGTCTGCCGGCGGAGAGAATAAGCGACTGCGCATCCTTGCCCATTCCCTGAAATGCAAAGTTCAAAACAAATATTATTCCTATTACCGGGCCGGGACTCATAAGAGCGGTAAGCATTTTAACGCCGAGAGAAATAACCTCGGAATCATCAATAAATACTCCGATAACGCTTTCCCTGAAAATGATATAAAACAGCGTCATAACCGTACCGATAACAACATTGCAGGCTATGCTGAAAGCAAGAGTATTTTTCAATCTCTTGTAATTCCTTGCGCCGTAGCAATATCCGATAAGAGGCTGAACGCCTTGCGCCAATCCGAGCTGGAGCATAGTTACAAGCATATTTGCTTTCATCGCAACGCCCATAGCGGCAACCGCATTGTCGCTATAGCTGACAAGCACGGTATTAACTATAATATTGCTCAGGCTCATTAAAAGGTTATTGAGGCAAGCCGGAAGACCTACTCCGATAACTCCCTTGGCAATTCCGTTTTTAACCGTAAACCTTTTAGGCGTGATACTGAGTATACTCTTGCCCCTGAGAAAATAGATGAGAAAATAAAGAACGCTGAGCACATTGCCGAGAACGGTAGCTATCGCCGCACCGGCAACACCCATATCAAAACCGAAAGGCATTGCAAAGCCGAAAAGGGAATCGCCCTTATCCAATATAAATATAGGGTCGAGAATAATATTTGCAATCTGATCTATGACCATTCCTATCATAGAATCCTTTGCGGCGCCCTCTCCCCTGACGAGGTTGCCCGTTGCAATGGCGGTTACTATAAACGGTGAACCGATCGCAACCCATTTTAGATAATCAACGGCAAAGCCGATTGTATTATCGCTTGCGCCGACAAGATACAAAATAGGCTCTCTGAACGCCAAGAATATGACTGTCAGCAAAAGTCCTATTGCAATATCGCTGTAAATACAAAAGCTGCTTATGCTCTTTACCCTGTCGTTTTTACCTTCCCCGAGAGAACGGCTAATAAAAGCACAGCCGCCTACGCCAAAGAGATTACCGACTGCAATAAAAAGCATAAATAACGGCATCGAAACCGAAACAGCCGCAACCTGGTTGCTGTCGCCTGTTTGCCCTACAAAAAAACGTGTCGACAAGGTTGTATACTATACTAATAAGCATTCCGAGCATACTCGGAAGTGCCATTGTCATAAGGCTTTGTCAAGAAAAGTGTGTAAGTTTTTTAAAATATGCAAAAGATTTAAGG
>JAJQGZ010000169.1 GCA_021200075.1 Clostridiales bacterium
AAGCATTTGTATCCTGCAATCGAAATGTAAAACCTTAGTCAGGACAGAGTACTACGGAGTATCGGCTATAATAACGCATACGAAAAGGAAATCAAGCGGGCGGATGCTATCTGCCACTGCGGAATATTAGATATAATAAAGCATACGAAAGCCAATATGTTTAACAGGAAATTTTAGCTTTTAAGTATTATTGTTTCAATACTTTCCGGCAGAATATGAATCCTTTTTTCTCGGGTAATATCGCTGACAAGCTGTGCCTGCT
Organism: Clostridiales bacterium; assembly: GCA_021200075.1. Classification (GTDB taxonomy): domain Bacteria; phylum Bacillota; class Clostridia; order Oscillospirales; family Acutalibacteraceae; genus Eubacterium_R. Next base: position 263 of record JAJQGZ010000169.1, read on the forward strand.
GTGACGATGTGACAAGCTGTGCAAAATCAAAATCAATGTCAAAATCAAAAACTCTTGCCGCCTTTGAAGCATTGACCGCAACGACAATAATTTCTCCGTCGGGAGACAGGAACGCAAAAGCGTTTAATCCCCTTGACGCTCTGAAGCCGGTATCAAGCCTGACGCTCCCCGTCGGGATATATTTTGAATAATGAGCCACCGCATAATAACGCATCGCCTTGCCGTATTCGGAAAAATCGTCACTCGCCCAAAGAAGACCGTCGCAGTAACATTTTTCTTCTCTGATTGCGCCGTCTCTTTGATTTACTCCGACCCAAGCCGACCAGCTTTCGGCGCCGCTGTATATTAAATCCTCGCCGATAATCCTTGCGTTGATGAGAGCGGAGGAAAAGGATTTTGTATCATGCTTACAGGGAAGCTCGCACCACTCACTCATATCAAATCTCGGAGATTTTACATTTTCCCTCGCCCATTTGCCGAAGCTTATTTTTTCCTCGGCATTATTATCCGAGCCGTAGGAATGATAGGCAAATGCGCCGAGATGCTTCATAATAAGCTCGTCTGAGGAAAGAAGCTCGTAATACTCCTTCGTATGATCCTTTATGTTACCGCTTTCCGGCGTGTAAAGAAGGAGCGGCGAATTTCTCCTTTCAAGCTCGGCGGCGAAGGCTTTGCAACAATCCCTTACCTCAATCGGCTCGTAATGACAGCCCTCCTGCCACACATAATCTCCGCCCCATTTCCACTGAGGCTCGTTTATCGGGCTAATATATTTGACGGGAAAGCCGATTTTAATAAAATGCTCAGCTATATCAATAAAATATTTTGCAAAAGCCTCATACTTATCCTTTGCGAGATTTGAAAAATGCTCGGTAAATCCGCCGCTTGTCTGCCCTGTTACCGTGTGGGTAAAATGAGGTGAATTGGCAAAGAAAATCAAGGTGTCAACATTGCCTGTTTCAAGCGCATATTTCATCACCCTGACGGCATTTTTATCCGCATCCCAGTCGTAAGAACCGTCCTTTTTCATAAACGATTCAATCGGTCTCCACGGATTTGCCATACGCAGATTATCCGCTTCAAACCCTCCGCCGACATTGTAGCGGTAAATATTCATTTTCAAGCCGTCGTCGCTGTAGAGCAAGTCGGCTGCTTTGCGTGCGGTTTCATCATCATCAATCCTCGGACTCCACCAAGCCCCGGAAGCGCCGAAGCCCGAATATGTACCGAGCTTGACAGCGTTTTTTAAGCAAAGCTTCATACATTATTCTCCGTTAATCAAATTTTCAAGTCTTTCGTTATCATGAAAAAATGCCTTTGACTTATCAGGACAACAAGCTCGTCGCCTTCTTTAATCATCGTATCTCCCTTTGGTATGACGGACACACCGTCCCTTATCACACTGACAATCAGGCAATGCCTGCCCCAGTCAATATCACTGATTTTCTTCCTGTCAACAGCACTGCCGACGGGAACAATAAATTCTTTAAGCACCTTTTCATCGTGATTTTTAAATTCCGCATCGCTCGGCTTGCCGCTCGTTATCCTTTCAAACAGGGATTCGTAAAGCGGGCTTACGCCGCTAAGATTGGCAAGAGAATAGCTTGTAAGGCTCACAACCGCAAGAGGAAGAATATTATTCATATTGCCCGTAAGCTCATACACAAGGACGATACTTGTTATCGGACTTCTTACAATAGCCGAAAAAAAATCCCGCCATACCTGCTCCTGCTCCGCAGCTTATCATACGAAGCTCGGTTGTTTTATCCGCCTTTGTGGCACGGGCAACAGTCTTTGCTGCCATTCCGCCGAGCTGAACGCTCAGCCCCTCTCTTCCGAGTGACAAACCTGCAAATACCGACGCCGTTCCGCCCAAAAAACTTGGCGGCTATAATCCTGACGGGCCGTGATGTTAAATTGCCCTTTATTTCACCGTTCACCTGCGGCATCCCGGAGCCGGAAGCCATCGGCTCCCATTTGTTTATCATCGAAACCGCAAAGCCTATAACCGCCAGCAAAACAAACCAAAGGACAATTAAAACAGCATTGCCCTTTACCTTTTCAATAACGCTCATAAGCCCCGATTCCGCAAACGAAAGCGCATATCTGTACAGCACGGAAATAAGCCCTGCCGCCACTCCGACCTCAAGCCCTCTGACTATCGGATAAAAGCTTTCCTTACGGCTGTATTCAATTTTCCTGTAGGTGGTTTTCTCTTTCTCTTTTATCTGTTAAACTATCCGTAAAAATATTTGTTGTTGCTTTAATTGCGTTTTCATTTTTATTTTAGCACAAAATTATTGTTTGTACAATAATTTATATAAAACTTGTAACAAAAAACGCCCTTGTAAAAAGAGCGTTTCGGTCTGTCGATAAAGCGGTCATAACCGCACCGTTTAATAATCAGCTATAGATTATTTATATCAATATCTTTTAAGCTGTTCTTCGTCGAAATCCTCAAGGAAATCGTCATATGTTCCCTGACGGTCGAGAATTGTGCTGCCGGATATTTCGATAATTCTGTTTGCAACCGTCTGAACAAACTGGTGGTCGTGAGAGGTGAAAAGTATCGTCTCGGGATAGCGGATAAGGCCGTTGTTCAAAGCGGTTATAGATTCAAGGTCAAGATGGTTTGTAGGCTCGTCAAGAATAAGGACATTAGCACCCGAAAGCATCATTTTGCAAAGCATACAGCGCACTCTTTCACCGCCGGAAAGAACGCTTGCATTTTTAAGCGCTTCGTCGCCGGAAAATAACATTCTGCCGAGCCAGCCTCTTATATCCGCCTCAAGAGTGTATGATGTATACTGCCTGAGCCAATCCACAAGGGTTAAATCAACGCCGTCAAAATATGCGCTGTTATCGCTCGGAAAATAGTTTTGCGTGGTTGTAATTCCCCACTTGAGGCTACCATCATCGGGTTCAAGCTCGCCCATAAGGATTTTGAAAAGAGTGGTCTTTGTGACAACATCCGAGCCGACAAAAGCGACCTTTTCCCTCGGGTGAATTACAAATGAAATATCATCCAAAACTTTCCTGTCGCCGATTGACTTTGTAAGATGGTCAACCCTGAGCAAATCGTTGCCGCATTCACGGTCGGGCTTAAAATCGACATACGGAAAACGGCGGCTTGACACCGGCATATCAATCATTTCAAGTGCGTCAAGCTGTTTTTTACGGCTTGTAGCCTGCTTTGACTTGGCGAAATTGGCGGAAAAGCGCTGAATAAACTCCTGCAATTCCTTTATCTTCTGCTCATTTTTCTTGTTCTGATCTCTCGCCTGTCTCTGACGCATTTGCGTATATTCAAACCAGAAATCGTAGTTGCCGGTATAAAGCTGTATCTTGCCGAAATCGACATCGCAAATATGAGTGCAAACCTTATTGAGGAAATGCCTGTCGTGCGATACAACTATGATGGTATTTTCAAAATCGAGAAGGAAATTTTCAAGCCAGCGGATAGCGGAAAGGTCAAGATGGTTTGTAGGCTCGTCGAGCAGGAGTATATCGGGATTGCCGAAAAGTGCCTGAGCAAGCAGTACCTTTACCTTTAAATCCGACGGAAGTTCCTTCATCTGCATATAATGATACTCATCGGAAACGCCGAGCTTGTTGAGCATAAAGGCTGCGTCCGACTCTGCATTCCAGCCGTCCATATCGGCAAATTCAGCTTCCAGCTCGCCGGCTTTTATGCCGTCCTCCTCGGAGAAATCCTCTTTCATATAAAGAGCATCCTTTTCCTCCATAACCTCGATAAGGCGGGGATTGCCCATTAAAACAGTCCTGATAACCTCATATTCGTCATATGCGAAATGGTCTTGCTTCAAGACGGAAAGCCTTTCCCCTGGAGTGATAAAAACCTCGCCCTTTTGAGGCTCAAGCTCGCCCGAAAGAACATTTAAAAAAGTGGATTTACCGGCGCCGTTTGCACCGATTATACCGTAGCAGTTGCCGGCTGAAAAAGTAACATTTACCCTTTCAAATAAAGTTCTGCCGCCGAACTGAACGGTTACATTGTTTGCCTGAATCATAATTACAACCTCCGAAATTACGGATTAACGGACTATATAATACTACAACAAGGATATAAAAACAAACCTAATTTTGCAGATAAAAGCAACAGTAAATTTAGATATGCGTGCTTACGATTTAAAAAATCATATATGCAAAATTGCCGTGGCGAGACCGAAATATACCAAAAGTGAAATTGCGTCCACTATTGTGGTAATAAACGGAGACGCCATAACTGCCGGGTCAAATTTAAGCTTCTTTGCAAAAACAGGCAGCGAACAGCCGACCGCCTTTGCAAATATTATTTCTATTACCAGAGTAAGACTGATAACCAAATCAACCTTGAGCGTTATCCCGTCCGTACCCAAAAGCAATTTGTCAATAAGCAAAACCTTGACGAAATTAACCACTGCAAGGGAAAGACCGCAGACGAAGCCGACTCTGACCTCTTTCCACAATATTTTGAAAATATCTTCAAAATCCACCTCGTCAAGGGAAAGCGCACGAATGATTGTTGCGCTCGCCTGACCGCCCGAATTACCGCCTGTATCCATAAGCATAGGGATAAACGATGTGAGTATAATCAAAGCGGAAAGCTTGCTCTCAAAAGCGGTGATAATCATACCGGTGAATGTGGCACTGACCATAAGGAGCATAAGCCAGGGGATTCTCGACTTCCAGGTTTCAAAAATTCCTATCTTCAGGTACGGCTTTTCCGTATTCCTGACGATAGCGTTCATCTTATGAATATCCTCGGTATTTTCTTCTTCTATTACATCAATAGCGTCGTCAACCGTGATTATGCCGACAAGGCGCTGCTCCATATCGACAACGGGCAGAGCAAGGAAATTGTATTTACCGAAAAGCTTTGCCGCCTCTTCCTTATCATCGTGGGTATTGACATAGATGACATTGGTTTCCATAAGCTCTTCTATCTTATCGTCGTAATCGTGGAGAAGAAGCTCTTTTACGGTTGTAACGCCGATAAGGTGCCGTGAAGCGTCGGTTACATAGCAGGTGTAAACAGTCTCCTTATCAACACCAGTTCGCCTGATTCTTTTAAATGCGTCCTCTACGGTAGTATTAGTTTTGAGGTCAACAAACTCGGGGGTCATAATAGAGCCTGCGCTGTCCTCCGGATATTTGAGCAGGGTATTAATTGATGCACGGGTTTGTGAATCGGTATTTTTCAAAATACGCTTAACAATGGTCGCCGGCATTTCCTCTATAATATCAACGGTATCGTCAAGGTACAGCTCGTCGATAACCTCTTTAAGCTCGTTATCGGAAAAGGCTCTTATCATAGCCTCCTGCGTTTCGCTGTCAAGCTCAACGAAGGTATCCGCCGCTTCCTCCTTCGGCAAAAGACGAAACAGCAAAATGCTCTGTTCCTCGCTGAACTCTTCAAAGACAGTCGCAATATCGGCAGGATTTATTTCCTCAAAAATATTTTTTATTTCAACATATTTTTTATCTTTATACAGAGATAAGATTTCCTGTGCAATTTCTTCCAAGGTTACATCTTCAATATTCAAGCTCCTATTTCCTTTCGTATCAATAGTATGAGTATGCGCTGTTATTTTATTCTTTGTAAAAAGGTTTTTCGTCCTTATCGTACGGGTCTGCATTTATTCTGTAGGCGATAAAGGCGAGCAGGATAATTATAACCGCTCCTGCAACGGCGCAGGTGAGAATGAACAAAAACTTGGGCTCCTCGTAAAACTTCGTTTCCTCAACAAAGGAGACATAATCGCTCTGCGACATTTCATTTATAACCTGCTTGGTGGTTTTGTCCACCCTCGAAATTTTAATATTATATTTTCTTTCGCTCCCGTCGGACGCCGTGCATACAAGCGTTATCTCCGGTGCCTGCTCCTCGGTGAGAGTGAGATTTACTGGCGAACACACTGCGTTTACATCGCTTGTTACGGGAGTTATTGTAAGACGGGTTAAATCGCTCGGAATATACAGGGTATAATCGGTGTCGTCGGTGTTGACAGCCGGCGAAATTTCCCCGTAGGTGCAATAAATATCCGTAAGAAAATTATCGGAACTAAGCTCGTTTACCTCGGGATTTGAATATGTAAATGTATAAACCACACTGCCTGTACTGTAATCGAGCGTTGCGACAATCGCTTTTTGCACCGAAGCGTCGTCATATGTATATGTTATGAGAAGATTGGCATCGCCGTTGATTTCATAGCTTTTAAGCGACGGGCTTGTGCCGCTTGAATCAAGTGTTATCGTATAGTCGTAAACATCAGGCGAAAGCTCAAAATCAAGCTGTGCGTTATTGAAACTTATCGAACTGAGCGAAACCGAAGTATCATCGGCAAACGCACCGAAACACGGCACGCACAAAAAAAGCGCCGTCAAAAACAGCAATATACGGAAAATATATTTTTTCACACCAATTGCCACTTCCTTAAAAACATCAACGCCCTGTTGCCGAACAAGGCGTTGACGGCGGTAATAATTTTAATCACCGTTTCACTGCTGAGCAGAGGAAATATTTATCACATAATTTGTTATCGAATTTTCCTCTAGAAAGCTTCTTACCTCTTCCTCGCTGTCGGTAGTTATATAGTATACGGAGTCATTGCCGACGGTTGAATCAATCGCCTGCAAAAGCTCCTCTTCAAGCTCCGTTTGAGACTGATAAGCAGTAGTTTCTTCCTCATTTGTACCATAATCAATATCAAAGTCGGAATAAGAATCCGTATTGTCTTCGGTATCGGAGCCGGAGTCGTAATCGGATTCGCTTTCCTGCGTATAATCGTCATACTCATCGTACTCGTCATATTCATCGTACTTGTCATATTCATCATATTCGTCATAATCCGAATCATCGTATTCATCGTCGTAATCTTCAGACGATTCACCGTCAGACGAATAAGCCTCGACTGCAATTGCTTCAATCAGCTTTATATCATCGTCGAAATCGGCGTAAAGCTGTTTTGAAAGAGAAGAAAATCCGTCCTCGTAATCGTCCGAAATATCATCGGGAAGCTGAGTATTATCAAGCAGAAAAATGGTTATGCCCATTGTTTTTGCTTCCTCAATAATCCCCTTGATGTAATTATACACCGTTTCGCTCTCCGGGTTAAGATAAGTATTTCCGTACGAATCCTTATAAAGACTTGAACCGTCCTTAACCGCCGCCGAAACATCGGCAACAGGTGCGATATTATCCTTGTAGCAGGATATCCGAGCCACAGGCAGAATATCATTTTTAAGCAAAACGGAAACCGAGCCTTCCAAATCCGCAGAAGCATAGGACACTGCGGCATATGCCTCGACTGCGGCGAGATTGCTTTCATACCTCACGGTGCCGTCGTCTCTTTTTAAATCAAAGGTGACGGACGAATAATCCCCCTGCTGTACCGTGGAGAGAACAGAATCGAGCATAACGCCGTTATCAAGGGAAAGCGGCTCAACCGAGATGCTCTGAATACTGAGCGAAAGCTCGCTCATATTTGCATCACTACTGTCGGCGGTTTTGCTCTCCTCGGGCATTGCGTTACGCTCCATATATAAATCCATAGCGGTATACCCTACACAGACGACCAAAAAACAGCAGAATACAATAAGAATATTTTTAAAGAATTTACCTGTCGAGTGAACGGTAATCCTCTTTTTCCTTTTTTTAAGTCTTTGCTTATCGAATTTATCCGAGCCGGTACCTGCCTGAATGTACTTATCGGCAAAATTAATTTTTCTGCCTCTGACCGGTTCAGTCCATTTTGTATTTCGCTTTTTGTTATTATAAAAGCGTTTTTTCTTCATATTATCACCTTATCACCGAAACAATCAGAATTTAGCTGAATAATAAATGCTCTGAAATTTAAAGCACAGCCTGCAAAGCATTATCCCTGAGAAGCGAGATTGCCGAGGCGGGATTGTCGCTTTTAAAAACAGCCGAGCCTGCGACGAATACATTTGCGCCGGCTTTGCTTGCGAGCTTAACGGTTTCGGCATTTACTCCGCCGTCAACCTGAATATCAATATCCGGGCATTTTTGGCGAAGCGCTTTTATTTTAGGCAATGTGCTTTCCATAAAACTCTGTCCGCCGAAGCCGGGTTCAACAGTCATTACAAGCACCATTGAAAGGCGGTCGAGATATTTATATACATCCTCGATAGGCGTTGCGGGCTTAACGGCAAGAGAAGCCTTGCAGCCGCCAGATAAAATTTTATCAATGATTTTATCCGTATCGCTGTCGCTTTCCGTATGGAATGTGATTATATCGGCGCCGGCTTTTATGAAATCATCGGCATATCTGTACGGGTCGGAAATCATCAAATGAACATCAAACGGTACCTTGCACACCTTTTTTATTGCGGCGACAACCGGAGCGCCTATTGAAATATTATTGACGAAATGACCGTCCATAATATCGAAATGAATCAAATCCGCTTTGCCGACGGAGCATTTTTCAAGCTCCGAAGCAAGATTGGCATAGTCCGCCGCCAAAACAGACGGCGATATTTTTATGTCCATAGCTTACCTCCCGTTGATTTTGCCATAGGGTAATTACTCTTATTTTGCAACCCTTTTATTAATAAGGCATCCGCCTGCGTTGCGGTACGGCTGGCAGAAATACTGCCACGAACCGCTCTTGCCCTCGTTGCCGGTTTCCATAAGATACCACTGACCGTCAACCTTAATTTCGCACCAGTAATGGCTCCACTTATTGCTCATACTCGTGCCTCTCCAGCCCTGTACTATCCTTGCCTCGTAGCCGAGATAGGTTAAAAACATTGCATATGCGCCGTTATATTGAGCGCATTGACCGAGCTTCTTTTTGAATATCGCTTCAACATACGAACAGCTTGATATTTTGCTGAAATTTGAGCCGGTTGCGTAAGTGACATTTGAATGAATCCACTCAAGAGTATACTCCGCCTTTTGGATAGCCGTCCAGCCTTTTTTGAAATGCTTTTTTGCAAAATCGTCAAGTATCTTGCAGTCGCTCGAGCTGATTGTAACGGTGCGAAGCGTTGTGGTTTTTGAAGTCCTTACGTTAACCATTTTAAGCGAAGTTTTCTTTGTGCTGCTCCTCTTGGCGGCTCTCATACGAGCCTCACCGTCGGAGGAAGAAGCGTAATTTGTGCTGCTGATTATCTCGCCGTTTTTCTTTGCAACAACATAATAGGTATAGTCTTTCTTATAGTTATTTACATTCTCTATGGTATAAGAAGTCTTTGAAGATGAAACGGTTGCGATTTTTTTGGAACCCGATGCGCCACCGTAAATAACATAGCTGTCGGCGCCACTCACCTTTTTCCACTTTATAACCTCGCTGTTGGTTTTTGTGGTGAGAGTGAGGTCGGGCATATATAGTAATACTTACTGTAATCGCTGTAATCGGGGTTTGAGTATGTAACGCCGTTGATTACCGCATAGCTTGCGACAACATATTTATATGTGGCAGGTGAAGAAGAAACTGACTGCGAATACTTATATGTATACTCACCGGAGCTTGACTTGCTGTATTTGCCTGACGAAACCGTAGTTACCTTTTGATATTCTCCGCCGTTTTTGCTGCGGTAAATAACAAAGCCGTTGCAATCTTCCGCCGATAACGAACTGTAAGACCATTCTATCTTCATTTTTGACTTAGACGAAGAATATGTCAGCATCGGACTGTATGTTTCCTCAGTATAGAGAGTGGCGCTGACAATATTCGACGGCTCGGATTCCTGTGCCGGAATATAGTAATAATTGTCTTCATCGTCATAGTCGTAATCCGCATCCTTAACGGCGGTTACATAAAAATAGTAAATCCCCTTTGAAAGTGAAGAAACACTGCAATCTGCATAGGTTGTATTTTTATAAACCGAATAATTTACGCCGTCGGTACTCATATAAACATTATAGTGGTCACAGCTGTAAACGCTGTTCCATTCAAGGTCGACATACCCGTCGGAAGCGTCGACGGTTAAATTCTGCGGCGCCGAAACGGACGCATATGCGAGCATTTGTGTGGCGGTGAAAGTCATTATCATCGCCAGCAAAAAACGATATTAATTTAGTCGCTTTATTCATTTTATCTCCTGCTTTCAAAATTTAAACATATAAAATAACGAATTGCTTTGACTGCAAATAAATCTGCAAATCAAACGCTTATTTCCACATCAATACCGAGCAAATCCTTTTCCTTTTCGAGAATCGGGTTTACAACCTCTTCAAGAAAATCGGCTGTCTGTTCGGGCGCTCTGCCGACAAAATTCTCCGGCTTGAGAACCTCGAGTATTTTCTCTTTTGTAGTCATAAAAGCCGGGTCGGCGGCAATTCTGTCAACCAAATCGTTTTTACCGCCCTGTGCCTTTACCACCTGAGAGGCTTCCATTGAATACTGCCTGATTTTTTCGTGAAGCTCCTGACGGTCGCCGCCCTTTTTAACGGCGTCCATCATAATATTTTCCGTAGCCATAAACGGAAGCTCGTTCATCAGCCTTGACTCGATAATCTTTGGATATACGATAAGACCGGATGTAATGTTTATGTACAAATCGAGTATTCCGTCGGTGGCAAGGAATGCCTCGGCAACGGAAACCCTTTTGTTTGCGGAATCGTCAAGAGTCCTCTCAAACCACTGTGCGGAGGCTGTCCATACAGGGTTCAAAGCGTCTACCATAACATATCTTGAAAGAGAGGCAATCCTTTCACTCCTCATAGGATTACGCTTATAAGCCATTGCCGACGAGCCTATTTGATTTTTCTCAAAAGGTTCTTCAACCTCCCTGAGATTTTGAAGCAAACGCAAATCGTTTGAAAACTTGCAACACGACTGCGCAATAAGAGCAAGGCAGTTGCATACGATTGTATCGAGCTTCCTTGCATAGGTTTGACCACTTACCGGGAAGCAGGATTTAAATCCCATTTTCTCCGCAATCTTTTTATCGAGAGCCTTGCATTTTTCGTGGTCTCCGTCGAAAAGCTCAAGGAACGACGCCTGAGTACCTGTCGTACCCTTTGAGCCGAGGAGCATAAGAGTATCTATGGTATGGCAAATTTCATCATAATCGAGAACCAAATCCATAAGCCAGAGCGTAGCCCTCTTGCCGACCGTCGTAGGCTGTGCCGGCTGAAAGTGCGTGAAGCCGAGGCAGGGCATATCTTTGTATTCCCCTGCAAATTTTGCAACGGATGAAATTGCATTTACAAGCTTTTTTTTGATGAGAAGCAGCGCTTCCCTCATAGTTATAATATCCGTATTGTCGCCGACATAACAGCTTGTTGCGCCGAGGTGTATTACTCCCTTTGCTTTAGGGCACTGTTCGCCGTATGCGTGAACATGGCTCATTACATCGTGGCGAAACTTCTTTTCATAAGCACGGGCGGTATCGTAATTAATATCGTCTGCGTGTGCTTTCATCTCTGCTATCTGCTCATCGGTGATATTAAGTCCTAACTCCTTCTCCGCTTCGGCAAGTGCTATCCACAGCTTTCTCCAGGTTTTGAATTTAAAATCCGGAGAATAGATATACTGCATTTCCTTAGAAGCATAGCGTGAATTAAAAGGTGAATTATATACATTATCCGGCATCAGTAAAGCCCCACTCTCTTCATCATCTCGGTGTATGCCGCCTCAACTCCGCCGAGGTCACGGCGAAAACGGTCTTTGTCAAGCTTTTCGTGAGTTTCAATATCCCAAAAGCGGCAAGTGTCGGGGCTGATTTCATCGGCAAGGACAATACTTCCGTCGGAGGTTTTGCCGAATTCAAGCTTGAAGTCGATAAGCTCAACGCCTATAGAAGCAAAATATTCCTTTAAAACATCGTTTACGGTGAAAGCCATTTTCTTTACCGTGTCAACCTCTTCCTGAGTTGTAAAGCCGCAGGATACGGCGTGGTAGCCGTTGATGAGCGGGTCGCCGAGTTCGTCGTCCTTGTAAGAAAATTCAATTGATGGGCATACAAAATCCATACCCTCCTCAAGACCGAGCCTTTTGCATATCGAGCCTGCCGCACGGTTCCTGATAATAACCTCGAGAGGTATTATGGTAACCTTTTTTACTGCGGTTTCCCTGTCGGAAAGTTCCTCGATGAAATGCGTGGGAATGCCCTTTTTTTCAAGAATTCGCATAAGATAATTCGACATCTTGTTATTGACAACGCCCTTACCTGCAATCGTACCCTTTTTGAGTCCGTTAAATGCGGTTGCATCGTCCTTGTAATCAACGATTACAATATCGGGATTTTCGGTTGCCCATACCTTTTTTGCTTTGCCCTCGTAGAGCTGTTCTTTCTTTTCCATAGCTTAAAACTCCTTTGCTGTGATATAAATTTACCTATTTGGCTCCCCCCGTGCAAAGGGGGGAGGCTCGATCGGTTTAAAGTTTAAAATTGTATTTTATTTTTTATATGCTTTTTTAATTCTCTCTATCGCTTCGACGGTTTTTTCCGCATTGCCGAATGAGGTGAGACGGAAATATCCCTTGCCTGACGGGCCGAAGCCCGAACCGGGTGTACCGACTACCTGACATTTTTCAAGCAGCTCGTCAAAAAATTCCCAAGAGGTGTAACCCTGCGGAATACGAAGCCATACATACGGTGAGTTTACACCGCCGTAGCATTCAAATCCTGCGTCGCAAAGACCGTTGTAAATAACCCTTGCGTTTTTCTGATAATAAGCAAGAGTTTCCTTTATCTGCTTTTGACCCTCTTCGGTGTAAACCGCCTCTGCCGCTCTTTGAGTTATATACGAAACTCCGTTGAACTTGGTTGCCTGACGGCGTGCCCAGAGAGGATTGAGACTTGTCCCGTTAAAAATCAAATTTTTCGGAACAACCGTATATCCGCACCTTACGCCGGTAAAGCCGGCAGTTTTTGAAAATGAGCGAAATTCGATTGCGCACTTGTCTGCTCCGTCAATTTCATAAATCGACTTCGGTATATTCTCCTCTGTTACAAACGCTTCATATGCGGAATCAAAAAGAATGAGAGAATTATGCTCATTTGCAAAATCCACCCACTTTTTAAGCTGTTCTTTTGTAGCAACCATTCCGGTGGGATTATTCGGGAAGCAGAGATATATAACATCGGGAATTTCCGACGGAATATCGGGAGTAAAATTATTTTCAGCCGTACAGGGCATATAAATTATATTTGACCACAAACCGTCGTCATTTTTCTCACCGCTCCTGCCGGACATAACATTGGTGTCGATATAAACAGGATAAACCGGGTCGCAGATAGCAACCTTGTTGTCGGCGGAAAAAATATCGCCGATATTGCCGCAGTCGGACTTTGCACCGTCCGAGAGGAAAATTTCGTCCTTTTCGATATTAATTCCCCTGTCGGCATAATCGTGCTTTTGAATGGCGTCAAGTATAAAATCATAGCCATATTCCGGCGGATAACCTCTGAAAGTTTCCTCCTGCGCCGTTTCATCAACAGCCTTGTGCATAGCCTCGATAACAGCAGGCGCAAGCGGTTTTGTTACATCGCCGATTGAAAGGCGGATGACATCGGCGTCCGGGTGAGCCGCCTGATATTCACGCTGCTTTTTAGCGACTGTTGAGAAGAGATAGCTCGACTCAATCTTTAAAAAATTTTCGTTAATTTTCATATAATTAAACCTCCGTTATTTATCATTTAATTATGGGTTAAAGCACTCTTGATTTTTGTGATTTTATCCAAATCAATTTTGCTCAAATTAATCTCTCCGTTAAATGCGTACTCGGCGGGGCCGGTCATAAACACGCTGTCGTTTTCATCTCCGCTCCAGCTTATTTTTAAATCTCCGCCGAGCAGGTGAACCGTGACATCGTTATCGGCATATCCGTTTAATATTGCGGAAACCACCGTGGCGCAGGTGCCGGTTCCGCAGGCAAGAGTTTCCCCAGCGCCTCTTTCGTACACACGCATTTCTATATTGTTCCTGTCAATAACTCTCGCAAATTCGGCATTTACTTTGTTTGGAAAAACGGCGGTATTATTTTCTACCAAAGAGCCGTAATGCTCCAAATCAAAGCTCCTCGGGTCTTCGTCGATAAACATAACCGCATGGGGATTGCCCATTGAAACGCAGGTCATTTTGAATATCCTGCCGTCAATTCGGATTCTTTCTCCGATTGCCCTGTCGCTCGGGCTGACAACCGGAATTGATTTTGCATTTAGTTCCGGCACGCCCATATCGACCCTGACAAGGCTTACCTCGCCGTTTTCCAAAATCAAATCTATATACTTAATCTTGCCCATTGATTCAACAGTGAATTTTAAAGAGTCAGTATACTTTTTATCGTAAACATATCTTGCGACGCATCTAATTGCGTTGCCGCACATTTCCGCACGGCTTCCGTCGGGATTATACATAACCATTTCAAAATCGGCTTTTGTACCCTTTTTAATCAAAATCAAGCCATCCGAACCGATACCGAAATGGCGGTCGCTGAGTGCAGCAGCCGCTGCACTTTCATCCTCAACAGTTTCTTCAAAGCAGTCTATATAAATGTAGTCGTTACCGCAGCCGTGCATTTTTGTAAATCTCATAAATATAAGAACCTCCCTGTATTTGAATTATATATGATTGGTTCATAGCTCAGCGGAAATCGTTAATAATTTCAGTTGCAAGCTGAACAAGCTTTTTGCCCATTCGCATGCTCTCCTTTTGCAGATACTTATGAGCCTGCGTTTCCGTCATATTCATATTGTTCATTATAATAATCTTGGCATTTTTGATAATCTCGGTATCGTTCCTGCTCCTGCGTGTAAAGCCGGTGGAACTGTTTGCGAGGATATGCAGAGTTTGAATAAATTCATCTTTCCTGAGCGGAAGAGGCATATATATCAAATTACCCATATAGCTTTCCATACCGTTTTTGGTAAGCGCTACAACATCGAAATCCGGCGGAAGATTTTCCGCAATTTCGCCTGCGCTCATATCTCTGAGTGTTTCGGGGCAGACTATAACCCCGCCCCTCATCTCCTGAGAAACGGTGAGAGCGCTTGAACCGAAAGCGCAGATATATGCGACATGCAGACCCTCTTCCTCCAAGAGCATACGAAGCTTCATTGCAACATCCTTGACCGGGTACGCAACAATAATATCACGCATATATTTATTCTCTTTCTTTAGTCAGACTTAATTCTGTTTGCTGTTTCACACAATATCCCTTTAATATAAGTATTGATATTATAACATATTTGATATTATAACATATGCAACATTTAATATACAATATCAAATATGGCAAAATTTTATTTTTATTTTTTTAAATTTTTGACGAGTCCGCCACTGAAAATACTGAGGTCTGTTCAGGCGAAATATTTTTTTGCATATTTACCGCATTTTACACATATTTTAAATTTTTTTAACTTTTTTTGTAACAAACTAACCAAAAACACCTTGATTAATTACTGCAAAGGTGTTATTATGAGAATAATAAATAATAGAATAATAAATAATAGAATAATAAATAATAGAATTGATAAAATCCTCGTGCAAAGGAAATGAGGCAATGGCAGAAAAGGCTGAGCTGAAAGCGGAATATGAATTTCCGCTGTATATATTCCATTCCGGGAAAAATTACAAAGCATACGACTTCTTCAGCTGTCATAGAATAAAAGATAATACATTCGCTTTCAGAGTATGGGCGCCGCACGCAAAGGCAATAAGCGTGAGCGGTGATTTCAACGGTTGGAGCGAAAGCGAAAATCAAATGACACAAATATCCGATGGTATATGGGAAACTTTCATCGACGATGTAAATATCTACGACTGCTACAAATACCGCATAATATCGGCTGACGAAAAGGTTATTATGAAAGCAGACCCATACGCATTTCATTCGGAAACAAGGCCGTCTACCGCATCCAAGGTATACGAACTCGGCGGATATAAGTGGACGGATAAAAAATGGTACGGGCAAAAGCAAAAGGGCAATATCCTTGAAAAGCCGGTGAATATATACGAAATTCATTTCGGCTCCTGGAAACAGCACGAAAACGGCGACTTCCTCTCCTACAGGCAGATGGCAGACGAGCTTATCGGATATGTAAAGGATATGGGATACACCCATATTGAAATGATGCCGATTATGGAATATCCGTACGACGGCTCGTGGGGTTATCAGGTGACGGGATATTTTTCCGCAACATCACGCTACGGCACGCCTGATGATTTAATGTATTTTGTGGATATGTGCCACAAAGCCGGAATAGGAGTTATACTCGACTGGGTACCCGCTCATTTCCCGAAAGACGCCCACGGTCTGTACGAATTTGACGGAGAATGTACCTACGAATATTCAGACCTCAAAAAAGGTGAGCATAAGGAATGGGGCACAAGAGTATTCGACTACGGCAAAAACGAGGTTCGTTCATTTTTGATTTCCTCGGCTATGTTCTGGGTAGACGAATTTCACTTTGACGGGCTGAGGGTTGACGCAGTAGCTTCAATGCTGTACCTCGACTACGGCAGGCAAAACGGCGAATGGGTTCCCAACAAGCACGGCGGAAGAGAAAATTTGGAAGCAGTAGAATTTTTCCAGGATTTAAGCAGAGCTATGTTTAAAGTCCACCCCGATGTTATGATGATAGCGGAAGAATCAACCGCCTGGCCGATGATAACAATGCCGCCCGATATAGGCGGTCTCGGCTTCAACTTCAAGTGGAATATGGGCTGGATGAACGATATGCTCCGCTACGCTTCTATGGACCCGCTTTTCAGAAAGGGTAACCACAACTGCATTACATTCAGCTTTTTCTACGCTTTCAGCGAGAACTTTATTCTCCCAATAAGTCACGACGAGGTGGTTCACGGCAAAGGCAGTCTGCTGAACAAAATGCCCGGCGATTACGAAATGAAATTCGCCGGTATGCGCCTTTTCCTTGCATATATGTTTGCGCACCCGGGCAAGAAGCTCTTGTTTATGGGCAGTGAATTCGGTCAGTTTATCGAGTGGAATTACAAGCAGGGGCTTGACTGGCTTCTTCTCGATTACGATATGCACAAAAAGCTTCAGGGCTTTACAAGGGAGCTTAATACATTTTATAAAAACACTCCCGCTCTTTGGGAAATTGATTACAGCTGGGAGGGCTTCCACTGGATTTCCAGCGAGGACAATGCAAACTCCGTAATCGCCTTTCGCATGATTGACAAATCCAGCAAGGAAATAATCGCAGTATTCAATTTCACTCCGAATAATTTTGACGAATACCGTATCGGCGTTCCCGAAAGCGGAACATACAAGGTTGTGCTGGACACCTCGCTTGCAAAATACGGCGGGGAAAAGTCTCACCTTTCCGGCACATACAAGACAAAAAATAAGCCAATGCACGGGCTTGAACAGAGCATCAGTTTAAAGCTCGGCGGTCTGTCGGCGCTGTATCTTGAAAAATACGACAAAGACGACAAAAAAGACAAAGCCGCAAAACAAAGCAATTCAAAAAATCAAAAATCACAAAAGTATATAACTCAAAAATAAGGAGAGACAAATGGCACACAACAACAAAATTGTAGCGATGCTGCTTGCCGGCGGTCAGGGAAGTCGACTCGGCGTTCTCACAAAGAACATTGCAAAGCCTGCCGTTCCGTACGGTGGAAACTACAGAATCATTGATTTCCCGCTTTCAAACTGCGTAAACAGCGGTATCTACACGGTGGGCGTACTCACACAGTATCAGCCTCTCGAGCTTAACGATTACCTCGGAAACGGACAGCCGTGGGACCTCGACCGTCAAAGCGGCGGTATTCATATTCTGTCGCCGTACGAAGCGATTGGCGGTGCGGAATGGTACAAGGGTACGGCAAACGCAATATATCAGAATGTCAATTTTATAGAGAAATACGACCCCGAGTATGTGGTTATCCTGTCCGGCGACCATATCTATAAAATGAATTACGCAAAAATGGTGGATTTCCACAAAAAGAATAATGCAGACTGCACAATTGCAGTGCTTGAAGTTCCGTGGGAGGAAGCGTCACGATTCGGAATACTCGCCACGGACGACGACAATAAAATTTACGAATTTGCCGAAAAGCCTGCCGAGCCGAAGAGCAACAAAGCTTCAATGGGCGTATATGTTTTCAGCTGGGATAAGCTTAAAAAATATCTTATTCAGGACGAAAACACACCCGGCTCGTCAAACGATTTCGGCAAGAACATAATCCCGACAATGCTTGCAGACGGCGAGAGAATGTTCGCTTTCCCGTTTAAAGGATATTGGAAGGATGTAGGAACTATCGACTCCCTTTGGGAAGCCAATCTTGATATTATCAGCCCGAATGTTGACCTCGATTTGAGCGACAAGAGCTGGAGGATTTATTCAAGGAATCCTATGGCTCCTCCCCACTACATAGGCAAAAATGCGGTGGTGGAAAATTCCTCGGTCAGCGAGGGGTGCGAAATTGAGGGAAGCGTTGACTACAGCGTTATTTCTTCAAATGTAACAATTGAAGAGGACGCAGATGTAAGATACAGCGTAATTATGCCCGGTGCGGTTATCAAAAAAGGCGCTAAAATCTACTACTCGATAATCGCCGAGGACGCCGTTATCGGTGAAAACGCCAAGGTCGGAGAAATCCCCGAGCTTCTTGAAAAGCCGGAGGAATGGGGAATATCCGTAATCGGCTCAAATGCAAAAATTTCTGACGGAGGTAGTGTTGCTCCCGGAGTGATGATAAAATCGGGAGAGGAGGTATAAGTATGAACGAAAAAACAGTTCTCGGTATGATATTTGCCAATATTCACGAGGAAGCTCTCGACTCCCTCACCGCTATGAGGACAATGGGCTCGGTGCCGTTTTGCTCCCGTTACCGTCTTATAGACTTCCCTCTTTCCAATATGGTGGGAAGCGGTGTTACCAAAATCGGCGTTGTTACAAACGCAGATTTCCAGTCCCTTATGGATCATGTGGGAATGGGCAAGCCGTGGGATTTAAGCAGAAAAACGGACGGACTTTATCTTCTCCCCCCATTCTCGGTAGGCAGTGCTTCTATGTGGGGCAACAGAATCGACGCCATTTACGGAAATATGAATTTCCTGCAACAGTCAAACCAGACCTATGTCCTTATGTCAGACTGCAACAACATACTCAATTTTGATTATTCAAAGCTCTTCGCCGCTCACGATGAAAGCGGTGCGGATATTACAATCCTCGGCGTAAAGGGGAAAATGCCGTCAAACATCGGCTCGGTTTTATCTTTTGACAAAATCAATCCCAACGGCAGAATAACCGAAATGAGCCTTGATATAAAAGCCGGAGAGGAAGCGTTTTACTCCTGCAATATCATACTTATGAAAAAATATTTGCTTGAAACTCTTATTACCTCCGCTCATTCAAAAAACGAGGTATCTTTCCAGCGCAATATAATTATGGCTAATCTGAAAAACCTCAAAATTCACGCTTACGATGCAACCGACAGCTTCGCAGGCACGATAGAATCCGTACAAAGCTATTATGACATATCTATGTCCCTGCTTCAAAAGGAAAACAGAAAAAAGCTGTTTTCCTCCCCTGTTTCGACAAAGGAGCGTGACGATATGCCCACGCTTTACGGCCCAGATTCGAGCTTGAAAAACTCGCTTGTTGCGGACGGGTGCATAATTGAGGGTCAAGTTGAAAACTGCATTGTGTTCAAGGGAGTAAAAATCGGCAAGGGAGCAAAGGTTAAAAACTCCATACTTATGCAGGATACGGTTATCGGAGACGGAGCAAAAATCAACTGCATAATTTCCGATAAAAATGTCAGCATAAAGAATAACGCCGAACTTTCCGGCGCAGACACATTCCCTATCTGCCTGACTAAGAACACAAGGGTTTAAGGAGGAAATATTAAAATGAAAATTTTATATGCGGCTTCCGAAGCGCTACCGTTTATGGCTTCGGGCGGTTTGGGCGATGTCGCCGGTTCTCTGCCTGTTGCGCTGAGGAAAAGGCTTATCGGTTGCAGAGTGGTTATGCCCCTTTACGACGGCATTAAGCAGGAATACAAAGACAAAATGAAATTTATCACTTCAATATCCGTTCCCGTTTCGTGGAGACGGCAATACTGCGGTATATTTGAAGCAAAATCAAACGGAGTAATATATTATTTTCTTGACAATCAATATTACTTCAAGCGTGACGGAATTTACGGTCATTACGACGATGCGGAGCGTTTTGCGTTTTTTGCAAGAGCTGTGCTTGAAATTATACCGGCGATTGACTGGAAGCCGGATATTATCCACTGCAACGACTGGCAGACGGCTCTCACTCCGCTTTACTACACCTGCTACTATGCAAACAAAATCGGCTATGAAAATATCAAGACTGTTTTCACCATTCACAACATTCAGTACCAGGGCAAATACGGCAACGAACTTTTAAACGATGTTCTCGGCATATCCGATGAATACAGCAATCTGATACTCTACGACGGACTTGTTAATTTTATGAAAGCTGGAATAGAATGCGCCAACAAGGTTACAACCGTTTCCCCGACTTATTCAAAGGAAATACTCGACCCTTGGTTCAGCCACGGACTTGACCCGATTCTTAATCAGAGAAGCTGGAAGCTGTGCGGAATTTTAAACGGAATTGACACGGACGGCTATAATCCCGAGACTGACGAAAACATCTGGGCGAATTACAGCAACGAGGATTTCTCCCAAAAAGCCGTAAACAAAGCCGAGCTTCAGAAAATGACAGGGCTTGATGTCGAGCCGAATACACCGCTTGTTGGCATTGTTACAAGGCTTGTAAGCCACAAGGGTGTTGACCTGATGAAAGAAGTGTTTGAAAAGAGCCTTTACGAAAGAAATGTTCAATATGTCGTTTTAGGCAGCGGAGAATGGGAATATGAAAATTTCTTCCGCTATCTGCACGACAAATATCCTAACAAGGTAGCGTTGACCATCGGTTTTGTTCCCGATATGGCAAGGAAGATCTACGCAGGTGCGGACTTGTTCCTTATGCCGAGTAAATCCGAGCCGTGCGGACTTTCGCAAATGGTGGCTCTGAGATACGGAACTCTGCCGATTGTCCGTGAAACAGGCGGACTTAAAGATTCCGTAACCGACTGCGGCGACGGAGAGGGCAACGGCTTCACATTCAAATCCTACGATGCATACGATATGCTCGGTGCAATCTACAGAGCGATTGAGACTTATAACAGCAAGGATTGGAGTGTTCTCGTAAAACGAGCGCTCGACTGCGATATGAGCTGGGGTAAGAGCGCAAACGAGTACATCAAAATGTACCGCTCGCTGCTTAAATAATCAAAGCCTGTTCAGCTTAAATCCGCTAAACCGTCTTTCCTTACGCAAAGAAAACTCGGCAAATTTAAAAATATCCATCCAATTTTTATCATTATACAGCGTGCAGAAATTTAAAATTTAATATTTTTGCACGCTGAATTCTTTTCCCGGCATTTGCACTTTCCTTAAATAAGTTTTTAAATCCCATAAATTTTAAATCCCATAAAATTCTAAATTAAAGGAGGTCAAAATTATGGAGAGATTTAAAAAAATATATTGCCGAGGCAATCGGCACATGCGTGCTTGTCACATTCGGCTGCGGAACCGCCGTTGCGGTAGGCTGCAACAGCACATTCGGAAGCGGATATATCCTAACCGCTCTGGCGTTCGGTCTGGTTATAGTTGCAATGGCATACAGTATCGGCAACATTTCCAGCTGTCACATCAACCCTGCAGTTTCGCTCGCAATGCTGATTCGCAAACAACTTTCGTCGATAGACTTTGTCGGCTATGTTGTATCGCAGTTAATCGGCTCCGCTCTCGGCTGTGTAATCCTTGGAGCGGTATTCGGCTTCGACTGCGGATTCGGCGCAAACCAAATTCAGTCCGGTTGGGAAAACGGCTCTGTAGGCGGTGCAATTTTGGTTGAAATTGTGCTGACATTTGTATTCGTAATCGCAATAATCGGAGTTACGAGCAAGACGGAGAACACAGCGGTTTCGGGCGTTGTAATCGGTCTGACACTGACGCTTGTACATATCCTCGGCATTGCTCTTACAGGCACATCGGTCAACCCTGCAAGAAGCTTGATGCCCGCAATTTTTGCAGGCGGAGACGCTCTGTCACAGGTATGGATTTTCATTGTTGCTCCGCTTATCGGTGGCGCACTTGTGGCTGTAGCTTACAGCTTTCTTGGAAAGAAAAAGGTTTAATATATTAAACAGTTCTGTAATAAATGTTGGGTGTGGTTATTAAAACATTTATTTTTATTCAATATGGCGGGCGGATACTATCCGCCCCTACAAAACTCCCAAACATTTGAAAAGAATATTCTAAAAAGAATATTTTAAACAGTAAAAAGGATGTTGAGAAAGTGGTTAGAATTAAGCATTTTGCGAGGGGTGCTGTACATAAGTACCACCCCCGAGTAAAAGGCTTAAAGCACCAAAAAGAGGCAGAGGTTCGATATCCCTGCCTCTTTTAGATTGTTATTGAAAGTAAATAATGTTTATATATTTAAGATTTTAAATAAAAGCAATAATATAAAATTCTGTAAAAACGGGGTGCGGTTATAGCCGCTTTATCAACTCCTTGGCCGTTTGTCGGCAGAGAAACCTTTGCCTTGAACAAATCTCCGTCTATGGTTATATCGAGGCTTCCGTTTTGCACACGGCAAAGCTCCTTGGCAATCGAAAGCCCTAAACCGTTGCCGTCCTTATCCCTCGATTTATCTCCCCTGACAAACCACTGGGTAAGCTCGTCGGGTGAAATATTGAGAGGTTCGGCAGAAATATTTTTTATTTCAAAAATTCCGTTTTCGTTTTCATTATAAACATAAACGCTGATATAAACCCTCGTTCCTTTAGCGCTGTACTTGCATGCGTTTGAAAGCAGATTTTCGATAACTCTGTAGGTCTTTGCGCCGTCGGCAAATACAACGGACTCACCGTCGCCCTGCTTAATGACAAGCTCCAAGCCCGATTTTTCAAAATCCGACTGAGCGTCAACCGTCGCCTGGAGACAAAGCTCGGATAAATTCATAGGCGAAAGATTAACGGCTATATTTCCCGTGGTTACCTTTGACGCTTCTATCAAATCGTCTATCAAGCGTTTCAGCTTTGCTCCCTTTTCGTCAAGAACGGATATATACTCCCTTGCCTTTTCATCGTCAATATCGCATTTTGAAAGCAAATCGACATATGTGATTATCGAGGTGAGCGGCGTTTTTAAATCGTGGAAAACATTGGTAATAAGCTCGGTTTTGAGCCTTTCGTCCTTAATCGCCTTGCTGACAGCTATATTGAGCTGTTCGTTTGTATACTGCATACTTTCCGCAAGAACACGCAGGGAATCCGGCAAAGCCGCAATATCGAGAGGAACGTCCTCGTGCCGTGAGCTTGCGTCTATTATAATATCGAGCGGCTTAATATACATAATCGCCTTTTTAAGTACGATAATATTAAGAGCAATATATGCAATAATAAGCAAGATTGCGGCAGGGAAAAAGATGAATATAAATAAATCTATCAGGCAAATTGCAAGCACATTGAAAAAGGAAATACAGGGTTATCATAAATATTGTATTCCTTTTCATAACGCCGGGCTTATACCGCCAGAGCTTGCTTTTTTTCTTCGGAGCTGATTTAATCTTTTTTTACCAAACGGCAGGGAACGACGATAAGTGTCTTGTACAGTGCAAATAAAATCCGGTAAACAAGAAAATGCTTATAGAACTTTTTATCGCTTTTTATATATCTTGCCGTTGACGCCGAGAACATAAAGAGCAGTGCCCAGATAGCCGAGCAAAGCACCAGATAAGCTAAAACAGTTACGGAAAAATCATAACCGTCGTCATAAATCCACGCAAACAGCACATACGCTCCGAATCCGAGTGCTCCAGCCATTGCAAGCTGAAGCTCGAGGAAAACATAATCGGAGAAGCGAAGCTTTGCAAAATCATCTTCCCTCTTTTTACCGGTTATGCTGAAATAGTAAAACGCAAGAGCAAAAGGATGCGATAATGCAGATTATATCTGCAAACAACAAAGGATAAAACTTTGCATTTACCTGCTGTACTGCGCTGTATAAATTCCTTGTGAATGTATAATAATTTGCGCCGTCTGTATTATTGATGTAAAGATAAAGAGTGTAATTTTCATTCTCCGGCAGCGTCGCCTGTTCTGAAATAAAGGGGAGAACCGAGCTGTCAAAATTTTCGGATGCGGTTATTTCACCGTTTTTAACAATCGGATAATACTGATTTTCCGTAATATTCTGCTCGGTAATATCGGTTACATTTTGGTTTTGAACCTCGCCGTCTTTCAAAACGCAAAATGATATACCGGAATAATCATAATACATATCGTAAAGATAAGAAAGCTCATCCGCCTGTTCTACAATAAAGCTGTTGTACTCTTTCTCAATATCATCGTAGAGTTCCGAGTAATGAATAAGTCCGTCGGGATAATCGGGATAATATGAAAATGTACTGTCCGGAGCATAAGATTCATAACCGTGAAAATCAAAGCCGTCGGTATTAACCTTATAGCTTATTGACCTGTCTGTTTCGGAAGCGTAGAAAGAGCCGAAAGTATCATAATCGTAATTCCCGTTACTGAATCCGGCAATATCAAATCCGGATTCTTCAATCAGTTTATTTATTTTTTTGTAAACGCTTTCAACAGCATTTTCTTTCTTGCTTTCAATCAGAGCTTGGTAATCATCCTGAATATTGGACAAAAGAGCGTTTCTCACCAAGCCCTCGGTTACACAGCTGAGAGAAGACTTTACTTTTGAAAGCGCAGTCCGGTCCTTTTCAATATCCTCACTGGACTTGTAGTAAGAAGACAGCACAATCCCCCGCTGTCATAAAGCAGGCGCTCAGCGCTGTAATCAAACACAGTAAAACACAGAGGAATTTGCAAAAGGTTGAATATTTAAATTTTTTCGCATTTGTATCCAAGTCCATACACCACCTTTATATATTTTGGGTCTTTGGGATTGATTTCAATTTTTTCACGGATATTTTTAATATGCACGGTTACGGTTTTTTCACTTGCATACGACGGCTCGTTCCACACTGCCTCGTAAATTTGAGAGGACGAAAATACCCTGCCCTGATTTCTCATAAGAAATTCCATTATGCTGTGTTCCTTTGCGGTGAGCTTTACCTCCTCGCCGTCTACGGTCAGCTTTTTGATATGGGTATTGAGTACAACTCCGCCGGTTACAAGCTGATAATCGTTAAGTGGCATACTGCCGAGCATAACATACCTGCGTATCTGCGACTTGACCCTTGCCGTAAGCTCGAGCGGATTAAACGGCTTTGTGACATAATCGTCCGCACCGAAGCCGAGACCGGCTATTTTATCCGTGTCCTCGCTCTTTGCCGAAAGCAGAATTATCGGGAAATTATACTTTTCCCTAATCCTGAGCGTAGCATTCAAGCCGTCAAGCTTTGGTGTCATAATGTCAAGCGCAACGCAGTGAATATCATTTTCCTTGATTTTTTCAAGCGCCTGAGCACCGTCGCAAGCCGCGATGACATTGTATCCCTCGTTATCAAGGTAAATTCTGAGCGATTCAAGTATCGCCTTGTCATCATCGCATACAAGTACATTATATATATAATTATCTCCGTGAATAAATTTCCGTCATTCCCTTTTCCGTATGCTTATTAAAACATATTATTTCTAAAATGAAGCAAAGGAAAAGTAAAGAAGCGGTAAAGAAAGGCGGTCATTTTACACAAAAAGAGGGTGATGTATATTTCACCACCCTCTCGATTATTTATATTTATATTTCTAGTTGCAATTCTTCTATTTTATCCCTTACTTTCAGCCAATCGGCGAAAGCAAGCTCCTTGTTGTTCGGATTGCGCAAAATAGCAGCCGGGTGGAATGTTCCCATAAAAAGCGTGCCGTTTTTGTCAATAAACTCGCCGTGCTGTTTCGTTACTCTGAAATTGGGGTCTATCAACCTCTGAGCGGAAATTCTGCCGACGCAAACTATAATTTTGGGTCTGATAATCTTAAACTGTTCCCTGAGCCATTTGATGCACATATCCTGCTCCTCGGGCTTTGGGTCACGGTTTTTCGGCGGTCTGCATTTAACCATATTTGCGATATAAACATTTTTATCCCTGGAAAGGTCGATGCTTGCAAGGAATTTGTCAAGAAGCTGACCCGACCTGCCGACAAACGGCTCGCCCTGCAAATCCTCTTTTTCTCCGGGGCCCTCGCCTATCAGCATAATATCGGCGTCCTTTTTTCCGATACCGAAAACAAGGTTTGTTCTGCCCTCGCAAAGTCCGCAGGCGGTGCAGTTTTTACACTTAATTTCAAGCTCGTCAAGAGTCATTTGATTATCCATTTTTCATCACCGAAAATATTATACCAAAATTTCTGTTGAAAAACAATGCAAATAGGTATAAAATATTGTAAAAGTCTTTAACCCTATCGGTTAAAGCGAATAAATAACTTCAAGGAGATTTGTTATGGAAAACAAAGTATTGGTAGAAATTTCCGCAAGGCACGTTCATCTTTCACAGGCTGATCTTGAAACGCTGTTCGGAGAAGGATATGAACTCACCGTAAAAAAAGAGCTTTCACAGCCGGGTCAGTACGCCTGCAATGAAAGAGTAAAGGTAATCGGCGCAAAGAGCGAATTTCTGGCAGTATCCATTCTCGGCCCTGTAAGGAAAGAAACTCAGGTTGAGCTTTCACTCACCGACGCACGCTCAATCGGCGTTGACGCTCCGGTAAGAGAGAGCGGCGTCCTTGACGGTTCGGGAAGCTGCAAGCTTGTAGGCCCCAAAGGAGAGGTCGAAATTTCAAAGGGTGTTATAGCCGCAAAAAGGCATATCCACGCAACGACCGCCGACGCTGAAAAAATGGGTCTTACCAACGGTGAAATCGTAAGCGTTGAAATCCCCACATCAAACGGAAGAAATCTTACTTTCGGCGATGTTGTTGTAAGAGTTTCAGACACATATGCGCTTGAAATGCATATTGACACGGACGAATCAAACGCAGCCGGAATGGCACCGAACACAATCGGCACAATCATAAAATAATGTAATAAGCGAAAAGCTCCCGTCGCCTTTGCCGGTATCGGGAGCTTTTTAAATGTTAAATTTTTCTAAGCGCTTGTAATGCTTGTTGTTTTGTGGCATAATTACTATATATTTTTAAAAAGGGTGTGATTGCTATGCTTAAAAAATATCTGCCGTATTATCGGCGATTTTGATTTTCGCAGCATCTTTATACGGCAACACCGATTATGCAGGCGTTTGCAGAGGTTTCAGACGCTCCCGTACTCGAGTATAATTTTGACAGCAACGGCTCAGAAGAACCGACGCTTTACGGCGACGCTCAATATATTTATGACGAGCAAATGCAAAGCTATGTGCTGAGCCTTGACGGTACGGACGGCACATATGCCGAGTTTCCCCAGGGACTTTTTGACAATATGGATTCCCCGACCGTTTCAATGAATATCAAACCGCAAAGCGACAGTGGCAACTTTTTCACCTTTGCTTTCAGCAGGACAGCACGGTTTACAATTTCCTGCGTATCAGGGGAAGTGAGATAAGAAGCGCTATCACCGTTAATTCCTATTCTTACGAGCAAGAGGTAAAGGCGAGCAAAGCGAAAACCGATCGCTGGATGAATTTGGTTTTGGTAATCGACGGGACTGTATCAAAAATTATGTCAACGGTTCTCTTGCGGCAGAAAACGAAAATACAGGGCTTACGGTTTCTGATTTGGGAACGAATTTAATTTCCTACATAGGTAAATCATTCTATGACGATGCGTACTACACCGGCTGCTTTGAAGATTTCAAGGTTTACGACTATGCGCTGAGCGATGATGAAATAAGCAGTGAATTTGACGCCAAATTGAGCTTTTCGATTTACTTTACGATGTGACGGTGGGCTCAACGCTTGAAACCGTTGAGGGTAATTACGGCACCGACGACCATACGGCGGTTTCAACATCAATCGACGATAATAACGAGATAAATTCTTATGTAAAATACACGGCTAATATACAGTCAATACCTGTTACATTTGATATTTTGACGGACGACACCGTTATGAAAATCGACGGTAGTACATTTGAAAACGGCGGAAAAATTGACCTGTCGAAAAGCAGAACGGTTACGATTACATACGGCGAAAGAGCCGAGGAATACACGCTCAACACTCCCGAATATGCAAACAACGCCACCCTCCCCGGGCAATATGCCGACCCCGACATTGACTACTTTGACGGCAAATACTGGATTAGCCCGACAACCGACGGTTACTCCGGCTGGAGCGGAACCAAATTTCACCTCTGGTCGTCAACAGATATGATTGACTGGACGAACGAGGTGTTATCCTCGATGTGGCAAGCGACGACCCGGGGCTTAATTCCAACGGTATTCAAATTGCGTCGTCCGAATGGTCTGACGGAAGCGCATGGGCGCCGTCGATAGAGAAAAAGAACGGCAAATATTATTTTTACTATTGCGGAAATGTCAAAGAGGAATACACCTCGGTTTACGGAGAGGGCAAGGCAATCGGCGTAGCAGTTGCTGACAGCCCGACAGGCCCGTACACTGCAAGCGATGCCCCGATAGTTTACCTGAGTATGATGAGCAGTTATCTTTCCGACTTCAGCGGT
Source organism: Clostridiales bacterium (assembly GCA_021200075.1). Taxonomy (GTDB): domain Bacteria; phylum Bacillota; class Clostridia; order Oscillospirales; family Acutalibacteraceae; genus Eubacterium_R. The sequence goes on from JAJQGZ010000169.1 coordinate 28,851, forward strand.
CAGGTTATCGACCCGTCGGTATTCACGGACGACGACGGCACATCATATCTGTTTTTCGGAAACGGAAGCGCCGCATATGCGGTTTTGAGCGACGATATGCTTTCTGTTAGCACAAGCACGCTCAGGCTGATAAGCATTCTTACGGATTTTCGTGAAAGTATTGTTGTATTCAAAGTGGACAGCACATATTATTTCACCTGGAGCTGTGACGATACGGGAAGCGAGGATTACCATGTAAATTACGGCACCGCAACAAGGATAACTCCGCTGATTTCCTCCAACAAAACATTCAGCTATGTTTCCTACAAAGGAACCTTGATTGAAAAGGACACGGATTCGGATATTCTCGGAACAGGGCATCAGCCGATACTCTACCGCTCCGACATCGGCAAATGCTACATAACCTACGGAAGATTTTACACTCCGCTCGGTCAGGTCGGCGGAAATTACAGCTACCACCGAGAAACCTGCATTGGTGAGGTTACGGTAGGTTCAAGCTCTCTGACGGCAACCGCAACCCAGGAGGGTATCACGGGTCTTTGCCCCGACGGTCACGAAACCACGATTGAATACACCTATCCCACCTGCGCCGAGGACGGATATATAACCATTTCCTGCTCTGGCGGTGAATATGCAAATGTTATAACCGCCGATAAAGCAACCGAGTTTGCCGCATACGGTCACACATACGCTCAAACCGTGATTGAAGCCGGCTGTGAAGAGGACGGTTTCACGGTTTATACCTGTACAAGATGCGGCGACACATATTCAATGGATTATATAAATGCAACAGGTCATATGTTTGTATACGACGAAACGGAGGAAAGCTGTTTTAAATATACCTGCTCAAACTGCGGCGAGGTACAGGAAAAACAGCGGAAGAGCTTTACGCAATGTGGAATGTTAAATATGTCAACTCTCCGCCTAATCCGACAAATATCGACGACAGCTCATACTTTGAACTGCATAAGGACGGAATAATTAACATTAAGGATTACACCGTGCTGAAGCAAAAAGGCGACGGACTGACGACGGAAAAAGCAAGCGAATAAAGGCGAATTTATGCCTATATAGCTCATTAAAAATATTCTGAATACTAAAAACAAAAGACGGGGACTTGATGTCTCGTCTTAGACTGTCGATAAAGCACCCATAACCACGCCCAATTAATTAATACTTGTAGGCTAAAAGGAGCTATAAAAAAACAGCAAAGCAAAAACCGGGATTCACAGAAAAAGTGAGTCCCGGTTTTTTGGCTTTGTCAAGAAAAGTGTGTAAGTTTTTTAAAATATGCAAAAGATTTAAG
>JAJQGZ010000043.1 GCA_021200075.1 Clostridiales bacterium
ATGTATTTGTCAGCATTATATCAAGCGGAGAATTGACAAGTGATGTTTTGTGTGAAGCTGCTACAGACTTAACTTTAATGTTTGGCTTTTTTGCGACAAAAGGATTATCTGTAATAGGAGTAGGATGGACTTTAGGAGTCATATTCGGATTTTATATTTTATTTCCGTTTTTTGTTTTCCTCATTTGGAATAAAAGAAGGGCTTGGTTTAGCTTTTTCTTAACTGTTGCTATATATTTTTTAATTGTTTTGTACTTCAAGCCTGACAGCGGTGCTTTAGTATTTATGTGGCTATTTTATTTTGTTGCCGGAGGTTTGATTTACTTATATAAAGATAATGTTGAAAAGCTGATAAATAATCATTTGTGGCTTGGCGCTGCTTTCTTTATTATCGGATTTTGTTTGGTTTTTGTGATAGATAATTCGTTTAGCAGTATATATAAAACAGTATTTGGATTACTGAAAAATATTTTAGGTTTTTCAATGATAGTTTTAGGATCAATATCAAAAAGCGTTAAAATATGGGATAATCCGATAAGTAAATTTATCAGTAACATAAGTTTAGAAATATATTTGTCTCATATGATGGTTTATCGTATAACAGAAAAGGTCGGAATAACAACTATTGCAGGAAATACAGTAATATCTTATATTTTAACTTGTATTATAACAATAGCAGCAACCATAATTTTTGCATCAGTATATCATTATGTTGAAGGGAAAATAAAACTTAAATTTTCAAGAAGAAAATTACTTGATAACGGAGATGAGTCCAATGGCAAAAAAACTTAACGGAACCGTAATAGTCATATACCGTTGCAACGCACGGTGCAATATGTGCAACAGATACAAAAAGCCCTCTCGCCCCGAGGAGGAAATCAGCGTTGAAACAATCAAGAAACTGCCCGAAATGTATTTTACCAACATCACGGGCGGAGAGCCTTTCATACGCAGTGATTTGAAGGATATTGTCCGTGAGCTTGACAAAAAGAGCGATCGTATCGTAATATCCACAAACGGTTTCTTCACGGACAGGATTATTGATTTGTGTAAGGAATTTCCCAATGTCGGGATAAGAATTTCCATTGAGGGTCTTGAAGAGACGAATAACAAAATCCGAGGTCTTGACGACGGTTTCAATAAAGGATATACCACACTTAAAAAGCTTGTCGAAATGAATCACCCCGATGTCGGCTTTGGTATGACGGTTCAGGATGCAAATGCAAAAGACCTTGTCCCGCTTTATAAGCTCAGCGATGAGATGAATATGGAATTTGCCACCGCATCTCTGCACAATTCATTCTATTTTGTCGAGGCGAAAAATATTATCAAGAACAGGGAAGCCGTCGGCAAAGAATTTGAAAAGCTGATTAATGAGCTGTTAAATTCAAATTCGCCGAAAAAGTGGTTTCGTGCGTATTTTAACCATGGGCTTATCAATTATATTTACGGTCAAAAGCGTTTATTGCCCTGTGATATGGCTTTCGATACTTTCTTTATCGACCCATACGGAGATGTAATGCCTTGCAACGGAACAAAAGAAAAGGAAGTTATGGGCAATCTCAACGATTCCGACTGGGACACTCTCTGGAACAGCAATCAGGCTGAAAAGGTGAGAAAAAAGGTTCGCTGCTGTGACAGGCAGTGCTGGATGATAGGCTCCGTTTCCCCGGCTATGCACAAGTATATTTGGGTGCCTGCGGCTTGGGTAATTAAGCATAAGTTCCTGCGCTTCTTTAAAAACGAGAAATATTCTTTGTTTGAAAATCAAATATGTCGTGACCTGCGTGACGGAAAGGTCACAAAGGAGGAGCTTGATAAACTCTCTACCTGCGATATGAACGCTGTTATAAATGACGGTTTGTCCGATACATCAAGGGAACAGCTCAAGGATAAGTCCGGCGAAGAAATCGTCGATGCGGATATTGCAAACCAGCTTTCATAAGAGGAAAATATGAAGATACTTATTGTTAATCCGATAATTTATACTTGTGAAACAAATGATATTAAAAAAGTAAATTCAATAAAGGATACAATGATTTATGACCTTTGTCTTGGATTTAAGAACATAGGCGTAAGTGTTACACTCGCTGCTTCGGATAAATATATGCCAACTCAAAAAGAAGAGTATCCGTTTGATGTTATATGGCTCAAAACTTCTCTTACCGGAATATTTCCGCCTAACACCTTACCGTTTTGTCCGGATGTTGTAAAAACAGCAAAAAACGGCAATTATGATTTAATAATCACAAGCGAGGTTTTTTCTCTGAATTCTCTTGCACTGTCAATAAGATGCAAAAAAAATTTGATTGTTTGGCACGAGCTTGCAAAGCATAACCGAATGATGCACGGTATTCCGTCTAAAATTTGGTACGGTATAGTTGCAAGAATTTTCTTTAAAAACATAATGATAGTTGCAAGGAGCAAGCAAGCAAAGGATTTTATATCTTGCTACTGTCGAAATATAAGTGATATTGTAATCGACCATGGAGTAAATCTTGACAAATTTACTCCATGTACACAAAAAGAAAATTACTTTTGTGTCAGTTCACAACTTATAAGCAGAAAAAGAATAGACGGTATTATTGAAAAGTTTGCCGACTATCTTAAGAAATATGACGAAAATTCTTGCCTTTATATTATGGGAAACGGTGAGGAAGAGGAAAATCTCAAAGAGTTGACAGTACGCCTCGGTGTTGAAAATAGCGTTATTTTTACAGGCAATCTTCCTCATACCCAGCTTATTGAAATTTTAAAAAAAGCTAAGGCAATGCTTGTTAATACCGAAAAGGATAACAATATGGTTTCAGTGGTTGAATCAATAGCTCTTGCTACTCCGGTTATCACCACATCTGTTCCGTACAATTCCTCTTATATTAGGGAAAATGAACTCGGCATTGTAAGTGACAGTTGGGGTGCAAGTGAGCTTTCGAAAATTCAGGATTCAAAATATGTTGACAATTGCCTTGCCTATCGTCCGTCACTTGGTACACAAACAAAGGCACAGGCGTTTATTGATATTTTTAATAAAAACTAAAACTTATTAATCTTTATTTTTGCGAGGTGACAGAATGAACATACTGCTTTCTTCATACAGTGTAAATCCATATCACGGCTCGGAAGACGGTATTGGCTGGCACTGGACGCTGGAATTGAGCAAAAAATTTAATAAGCCTAATGACAAAATATATCTTTTAACAAAGAAATATAATAAAAAAGCAACTGAAAAAGGAATTAAAGAATACGGATTAAATAATGTAGAGCTTGTAATAGTTGATGTTCCCAATACTTTAAATTGGTTCAGAGAAAAACATTCTGCTTTTCATCATATGTATTATATATTGTGGCAGGAAGTTGCGTACAGGTGGGCAAAGAACAGTAAAATAAAATTTGATATTATTCATCATGTCACAATGGGCGATTTCAGAATACCCGGCAAGATGTATAAATTTAAGGATGCAGTAACTATTTTCGGTCCTGTAGGCGGAGGACAGTCTGCACCGAAATCATTGAAAAAATACGAAAATCACAAGAGTGTTGAAAAATTCAGAGAAATTATTAATAATTCAAGAGCTTACTCGTTGTCATATAAAAGGAAAATCAGTCAATTTAACAAGGTTTATGCAATTAATAAGGAAACGGCGCAAATCATATCTAAAGCTATGGGCAATCGGTCTAACCAACTACCCGAATTGGCAACATCTGATGAATTTTTAAACCTTAAAATTGACAATGAGAATTATAAAAGCAAAAATCTAAATATAGTTTATCTCGGCAGACTGATACACAAAAAAGGTTTGCTTCTTTTAATTGATGTTATGAAACAGCTTTCGGGCGACTTTCCGTACTGCCTAACAATTTACGGCGGCGGTTATCTCGAAGATGAACTCAAAAATTTGATTGAACAAAATCATCTCGGTGACAGGGTCAGATTAGGCGGTTCGGTAAAACACACAGAGGTTTCAAAAATATACGGTGAAGCGGATATTTTTATAATGCCGTCCTTGAGAGAAACAAGCAGCAATGTAATGGTCGAGGCTCTTGCACACAAAGTTCCGGTTATTGCTCTGGATATGAGCTTTGCGTCAATATTAAAAGAAAAGCAATGCGGACTTTTTATAAATACCGAGCAATCGGCGAATGCAATTATAAATGATTTTTGCAGGGCAATAACGCAGCTTGGTACAGACTCCGAACTAAGAAAACAACTCGGTCAAAACGGTTATAATTATGTAAATAACGAATTGACTTGGGAAAATAAATTCAATGAAATATACGGTGAAATAAAAACAGTAAATTTTTAATAAGGATAACCAAAAACTATGGAAGTTAAATCCAAAATTATTAATCTATCCGACAGCAATATTATATTTAAAAGAATAAAACTGTTTTACTGGAGAGCTAAAAATATTCCTGCACAAATAAAAATAGAAAAATCCTCAAAATCAAGAAAATCAGGTAAATTTGACTCTAAATTTGAAAAGTTATTTCGCTTGAAAAATACTCATATCAACCAAAGATGCTTTATCATTGCTACCGGCCCAAGCCTAACAATCGAAGACTTGGAGCTTTTAAAGGATGAAACTACATTTGGCATGAATTCTATTACTAAGATATTTGAAAAAACTTCTTGGAGACCTACTTATTACGGTATACAGGACAGACAGGTATACGAAAAGATGGAAGCTTCAATATTGGAAAATTACAAGAACAGTTCAAATGTCTTTGTAGCCGATGAGCTTGAAAATTATTTTTCAATTCCAAGTAATTTTATTGAGTTTCCTTATAACGGAAATTATCATTTGTATAACGGCAAGTATGAAGATTATTCCGCCAAATTCAGCGATAATGCATATGGAATTGTTTACGATGGCTATTCAATAACATATTCGTTAATTCAAATTGCTGTATATATGGGCTTTAAAGAAATATATTTATTGGGTTGTGACTGCAATTATCCTAAAGGGGAGAAAAACCATTTTGTTGAAAGCGGTTTTGTAGACAAAAATGCTTCATCAAATCCGATAAGAATGAGGGTCGGTTATCAAAAAGTAAAGGAATATGCCGACGCTAATGCAATTAAGATTGTCAATTGTACACGAGGCGGTATGCTTGAGGTCTTCCCGAGAGCAAAATTAGAGCATGTTATAGGAAAGGAAAAATAAATATATGAAAACAGTGGCTGTTGTTCCTATGAAATTGAATAATTCCCGTTTGCCGCAGAAAAATACAAAATCCTTTACAAACGGTGAGCCTCTTTGCAGTTACATATTAAATACGCTTATCGGTATAGAAGAAATTGACGATGTGTATGTTTATTGCAGTAACGAGACGATTCGTGAGTTTATTCCCGAAAATGTAAAATATTTAAAAAGAAGCACTTCACTTGATACGGACGAAACTAAGATGAATGAGGTTTTAAAATGTTTTGCCGATGATGTGGATGCGGATATATATGTTATGACACATACAACTGTACCGTTTATTTCTAAAGAAAGTATTGTAAAGGGAATAGAAGCCGTTTCAAACGGAATACACGATTCCGCTTTCGCTGCTAAGAAATTACAGGATTTTCTCTGGAAAGACGGAAAACCATTTAATTATACGCTTGACAATATTCCCCGTACACAGGATTTACCTCCGCTTTACGAGGAAACAAGTGGATTTTATATTTATAAGGCAGATGTTATTAAAAGGCTGAACAGGCGTATCGGTCAAAATCCGTTTATAGTAGAAGTAAATGAGATTGAAGCTGTTGATATTGACGAAAAAGAGGATTTTGAAATTGCAGACTCTATTTTTAATCATATGTTCAGAAAAGAGGAAAAATAATGAAAGCTGCGCTTGAGAAGTTCAGAAATAAAATAAGTAACAGCGAAAATGTATACGGAATTTTTATGAAAACAAGCGATCCCATGTTTGTCGAAGCAGCCGGAATTGCCGGATTTGATTTTGTTATTTTGGATATGGAACACGGCCCGGCAACCATTGAGAGACAGCAAAATAATATTCGTGCCGCCGAAGCTCGTGGAACCGTTCCTATAATCCGCTTAAAGGATAAGGCGGAAAATACTATCAGTAAGGCGCTTGATATAGGTGCTTACGGTATTCAGGTTCCGCAGATAAAAACCGCCGAAGAGGCAAGACAGGTTGTTAAATATGCAAAATTCTACCCTTACGGAATGAGGGAAGTGTGCAGATTTGTCAGAGCTGCGGATTACTCAAAAATGGACAGGTTTGAATATTTTGAGGATTCCAAAAATATTTTAATTATCTTACAGCTTGAGGATATTGACGCAATAAAAAATCTTGACAGTATTCTTGATGTTGACGGAGTGGATATTTTATTTATCGGGCCTTATGATTTATCTCAATCTCTCGGTATTCCCGGGCAGGTTAATAATCCCAAAGTGGTTGACGCTATGAAGGGGATTATTGATAAAGCCAAGGAAAAAAATAAGATAATCGGCACTTTTGTCGATACACCCGAGGATTTTAAAATGTGGAGAGATATAGGGCTTCAATATCTCGGATATTCTGTTGATGTAGGAT
>JAJQGZ010000101.1 GCA_021200075.1 Clostridiales bacterium
CCCACGCTTAATTCCACTCCTTTATCACTGTGGAATTTACTTTGGGAATTTACTACATTAACATTTATATTCGAATGCGACGGAACTTTCAGCCGCAGAGTGCATAAGTGCATATGCTTTTTAACGACCGAGCAGTGATATTCGTCATTTTTGATATTCGTCAAGCATTTGCTTATTGTCAAGAGTCACCTGAAGAATAATATCATATGAACGCTCACTGTGGAGAAAATCCACGCCGACCTCAATACCCCTGAGCATCGGCACATTACCCTGCATAGACTTGAGTATATCGGCGGTTTTTGGCACATTTCGGGTGAATTGTCTTTTAATTTGAAGCAAACAATGTGTTTAATCATAGTATATCCTTTCAATGTGTATTACAAGTATATTCCAATACGATAAATTTACTGTCAAAGCATTGTTATAACGGCATAGATATTAATTGTTAAAATCGCAAACGGCGCTGAGATTTTATTCCTGCGCCGTTTGCAAAATAGTTATTTTGCGTATTCAAAAGCTCTTGATTCTCTGATGATATTTACTTTAATCTGTCCGGGATACTGCATTTCGTCCTCGATTCGATTAGCTATTTCCCTGGCTACAAGAGGCATTCTTTCATCATTAACGATTTCGGGCTTAACCATAACCCTGACCTCTCTGCCTGCCTGGATAGCATACGCTCTTTCAACACCCTCAAAGCTTGTGGAAATTTCCTCAAGCTGTTCAAGTCTTTTGATGTAATTCTCAATATTTTCCCGCCTTGCGCCCGGCCTTGCGGCTGAAACGGCATCCGCAGCCTGTACAAGACAGGCGACGATTGTTTTACACTCAATTTCGCCGTGATGTGCTGCAATGGCGTGAACGATAGCGTCGCTTTCTTTATACTTCTTAGCCCACTCAACGCCGAGTGCAATATGCGAACCCTCCATCTCGTGATCGAGAGCCTTGCCTATATCGTGGAGCAAGCCTGCACGGCGAGCCTGTTTTTCATCAGCACTGAGCTCCGCTGCCATAAGACCTGCGATACGCGACACCTCAAGGCTGTGCTGAAGTACATTTTGACCGTAAGAGGTACGATATTTAAGCTTGCCGAGAAGCTTGACAAGCTCGGGATGAACCTGTCCACAATTAGCGGAGAGAACGGCTTTTTCGCCCTCGTGCTTAATTGTGGCATTGACTTCCTTGGTGCTTTTTTCAAAGCATTCTTCAATTTTTGTGGGGTGGATTCTTCCGTCTTGAATAAGACGCTCGAGGGTGAGCCTTGCAATCTCTCTCCTAATCGGGTCAAATGAGCTTATTGTGATAGCCTCCGGCGTATCGTCAATGATAAGTTCAACACCCGTTATGGATTCGATAGAACGAACATTTCTTCCCTCTCGTCCTATGATTCTTCCCTTCATATCATCATTGGGAAGAGCTACAACGGAAACGGTGGTTTCCGTAGTGTAATCCGCTGCACAGCGCTGGATTGCGGTGGAGATAACCTTTCTTGCCAAAACGGTGCTTTGGTCTTTGATCATCTGCTCGTATTCAAGGATACGCTTACTCTTTTCAGTGTCAAGCTCTTCGTTTAAATCGGCTAAAAGCTGCTGCTTTGCCTGCTCCTGAGTGAACCCTGAAATGCGCTCCAGCATATCAAACTGGCTTTTCTTGATGCCATCGATTTCGAGTAGCTTGTCGTCAAGCTCTTGTTGCTTGGCGGTGATATTTTCAGTTTTTTGTTCAAGTGAATCTGCTTTTTTGTCAAGATATTCTTCTCTTTGATTAAGACGATTTTCCTGCCTTTGAACTTCATTTCTCCTCTCACGGATATCCTTGTCGGCATCCGAGCGGAGCTTATGAATTTCATCTCTTGCTTCAACAAGCCTTGCCTTTTTGGTGGCTTCGGCTTCCGTCAAAGCGGTGTTAATAATTTTTGTTGCTTCCTGCGTTGCCGAACCGATTTCCTTTTCGCTCGATTTCCTGCGGAATTCTCCGCCGAATACAAAGCCGACAACAAAAAATATAACAGAACAAACCACACCGACGATTATCGGCGTAATAATACTACCCATACTCAACAGCACCTCCTTCTTTTAGTTTAATTCTCGAAAATTTACCATCAGAAAAGGTACAGTTTACAATGCAAAATAATGTTTGACAATGCTATGCGGTGAACATAACAATATGTAAAACATCTATATGTTAATATACACCCATATGTTGTATATGTCAAGTTTTTTATTTTTACATCGAGGATAAACAAAGCCGAATAAATGCGGCGGGTATTTATTTGTAACTAAATTTTAATTGACTTCTAGCGAAAACGGTAATATAATGTAAATCGAAAAAAGGAGTAGTTTGCATCTGTAACTTGCAGGTGATGTGCAGGTCGTCACGACGGGAATCCCGGTCTGCACCGTACCGTGAGCCCGCTTTCGGTTGAAACGAGACTTTTATCACGGGTGTGGTAAAAGCCTTTTTCATTCCTCCTTTTTTCATTCCTTTTTCATTTTTAACATAGTAATAACCCGTAGAGAGTTAAAACACTCAGCGGAAAAAATTATGAAGGAGTAGGAATATGGATGCATTACTTTTGAAATCATCCGTTTTGCAGGATTTTGCCGATTTATTTTCAAATGTCGGCGAAATCAAATGGCAAATGGTACTAATGTGGATTGTGGGAGGAGTATTGATTTACCTTGCGATAGCAAAGGAAATGGAGCCAACTCTTCTGTTGCCGATGGGATTCGGTACAATTTTGGTAAATCTTCCGCTTTCCGGCGCAATCGGCGATGACGGCCCGATAACCGTTTTGTTCAACGCCGGTATTGCAAACGAGCTGTTTCCATTGCTGTTATTTATAGGTATAGGAGCGATGATAGACTTCGGCCCCCTGCTTAAAAATCCGTGGCTTATGCTTTTCGGTGCGGCGGCACAGTTCGGAATATTCTTCACTTTCTTCGTTGCAAGCTTTTTCTTCGACACAAACGACGCCGCTTCAATAGCTATAATCGGCGCCGCAGACGGCCCCACATCCATATTTGTTGCAAACGAGCTTAATTCAAAATATCTCGGTGCGATTATGGTTGCGGCATATTCATATATGGCTCTTGTTCCGATAGTTCAGCCGCCGGTAATCAAAGCGGTTACCAGCAAAAAGGAACGCAGAATAAGAATGAAATATCAGCCGGGCGAAGTAACCAAAACCACAAAAATCCTCTTCCCTATTATTGTAACCATCATTGCCGGACTTGTAGCGCCCAAATCGGTAGCGCTTGTAGGCTTCCTGATGTTTGGTAATCTTATCAGAGAATGCGGTGTTTTGAACCAGCTTTCCGAAACGGCGCAAAACGCAATGGCAAATACAATAACAATTCTCCTCGGTTTAACTGTTGCTTCAAGTATGTGCTGGGAAGATTTTGTAAACTGGGAGACCATAATGATTCTCGCTCTCGGTCTTGTAGCTTTTGTATTCGATACCGTAGGCGGAGTTATGTTTGCAAAACTCCTCAACCTCTTCCTCAAGGACGACAAGAAAATCAACCCGATGATAGGCGCCGCCGGAATTTCCGCTTTCCCGATGAGTGGACGAGTTGTAAACCAAATGGGACTTAAAGAGGATAATCAAAACTTCCTGCTTATGCAGTCAATAAGTGTAAATGTTTCGGGTCAGATAGCCTCGGTTATAGCCGGCGGACTTATTCTGACGCTCGTTTCCTGACAACATACATATCCTTAAATTTGCCGACGGTGTAATTTTGAGACAACTGAATTTCCGTTTACGCCTTATCAGGCTACAATAAGGCGTATTGAAAACTTTTGATTAACTAATGTAGCGGAAAGGCTATGAATTACTATGATAAATTTGATTTTGCAGATTTTCAATATGGCGATATACGCAGACAGTTGGAAAACCTCTTTGCCAGTTGTTCTTTTCGGTATGGTCGGAATATTTATTGTAATAGGTGTAATAATTTTGTTCACATATCTGCTCAATAAAGTTACATCGAAATCGAAAAAGAATAAAAAGGGCGACGATGAAAATTCCGACTGACAATTCAACATATTGCTAATTGTTGACCGACAATAGACAATAATAATATTAATGTAATAATATAAATTAGTGTTATGATAAAAACGGACGGTAATATGCACCGAGCATAAATTACCGTTCGTTTGTTTTTTTGAAAAAATTGTAAAAAATTTAAAACATTCGAGCATACCGGCAAATTAATGCTTTACTTTTTATTTTTATTATGCTATAATCATTGAGCTATCAACGGTTTACTCGGATACGGGTGTAAGCTCTTGAGAGACACACCTTTCCCGTTTCTGTGTTCACCGTATTCGGCAAATAATATTAAATGAGGTGAAAGTAATGACACAAGCAGAAAAGCAGGCTATCATCAAGGAATATGCCACACACGAGAATGACACGGGTTCTCCCGAGGTTCAGATTGCTGTTCTTACCACAAGAATCAATGAGCTGACAGAGCATCTCAAGGTTCACAAAAAAGACCATCATTCCAGAAGAGGTCTCCTTAAAATGGTAGGTCACAGAAGAAATCTTCTTGTATATCTCTACAAAAAGGATATTGAAAGATACCGTACTCTTATTAAGAAGCTCGGCATCCGTGACACGCTTGACAGATAAATGTCGATACCCTGCCCTGTTAACGGCGACATCGGCATAATGCCGTTGCGTGCCGTGGGGTATTATCATCATTTTACACACCGCAGGCAAGTGATAGTCATCTACCGCTTGCCTTGTTTGTTATGTAAGTATCGGGAGGGGCGAACAGATAGTAGTAAATTGAACGCACGGTTTTAAGTGCATATATTCCTGTGTGCTGAATTTATTACTATATATTTGCACCTCTCGGCTTTGGGAATTTGCCGTTTTGTTATAAACGGCTGTTCCTATATTATATATATTCAGAAACGAGGTACAAAAATGTTTTTTAAAAACTACAAGTCCTGGGAAACCGAGCTTACCGGCAGGAAGCTGACGCTAGAAACAGGCAAAATGGCAGGTCTTGCCAACGCCGCAATATTTGCACGCTACGGTGAAACGGAGGTACTGTGTACCGTTACCGCTTCCGCAAGCCCGAGAGAGGGCGTGGATTTCTTCCCGCTTTCCGTTGATTACGAAGAGAAAATGTATTCGGTAGGCAAAATCCCCGGCTCATTCCTCAGAAGAGAGGGCAGAGCAAGTGAGAAAGCTATCCTTACATCACGCTGCATTGACAGACCGATAAGACCGCTTTTCCCGAAAGACCTCAGAAACGACTGCTCGGTAGTTGCGACCGTTATGTCAGTTGACGAGGACTGCTCGCCCGAAATCACGGCGGCTATCGGCGTATCGGCGGCTCTTGCAATATCCGATATTCCGTGGGACGGCCCGATATCATCGGTTAATGTAGGTCTTGTTGACAGTGAAATAGTACTCAACCCAACCCTTGAGCAAAGAGCAAAGACCGACCTTAACCTGACAGTTGCTTCAACGGCAGACCTTGTAGCTATGATTGAAGCCGGTGGAAACGAAATTGACGACGACACTATGTTCGACGCCATTATGGCAGGTCACGAGGAAAACAAAAAGATTGTAAAATTCATTCAGGGCATCGTTGACGAGGTAGGCAAGCCGAAATTCGCTTACGAATCCTCCGACCCCGACCCGGAAATTATGGCGGAAATCGAGAGCTTCTGCATTGAGGATGTTAAAAAGGCTCTTGATACCGACGATAAACTTATAAGAGACGAGGCACTGCTTCCGATTTATGCCGCTGTACACGAGAAGTACGACGAGCGGGTTGAAGGCTGCGAGGGCAAGATTGACGATATTATGTATCTTGTTCAAAAGCATGTTGTACGCTCCTGGCTCAAGGACGAGCATAAGAGAGTTGACGGCAGAGGTATTGACGAAATCCGTCCCCTCAACGCAGAAATCGACCTGCTTTCAAGAGCGCACGGCTCGGGTCTTTTTACAAGAGGACAGACTCAGGTTCTCTCCGTTACCACTCTCGGCCCGATGAACGACGCACAGCTCCTTGACGGACTTGACGAGCAGACTGAAAAGAGATATATTCACCACTACAACTTCCCGTCCTACTCTGTAGGCGAAACCAAGCCGTCGAGAGGCCCCGGCAGAAGAGAAATCGGTCACGGCGCATTGGCTGAAAAAGCGCTTCTTCCCGTAATACCGAGCGTTGACGAATTTCCGTACGCAATCAGAGTAGTATCTGAGGTTCTTTCCTCAAACGGCTCAACATCACAGGGTTCGGTATGCGGTTCCACCCTTTCGCTTATGGCTGCCGGCGTACCGATTAAAGCTCCTGTTGCAGGTATCAGCTGCGGTCTTATCACAGGCGACGAGGGCGTTTACGGCGACTTTATAACAATGGTTGACATACAGGGACTTGAGGACTTCTACGGCGATATGGACTTCAAGGTAGCAGGTACAAAGAACGGTATCACAGCTATCCAGATGGATCTTAAAGTACACGGTCTTACAC
>JAJQGZ010000069.1:0-5467 GCA_021200075.1 Clostridiales bacterium
AAAGTCAAATGAATTATTGAAGTTATTTCAAAAAATTATTTCAAAAATATTTCAAAAAATATTCCAAATTAATAAAAAAAAAACGATTAGGCAGTTCATTCTCCACAATCTTTATAAAACGGTAATATTTTCTTGCAATAGCGGAAAAAATAATGTATAATATATTAGAAAAATTATTGATACATAATTTTACCATAAATTAAAGAGAGGAAAAAATATGAACACATTGAATAAAAAGACGATTGAAGATATTGATGTCAAGGGCAAAAGAGTTCTTGTCCGCTGTGACTTCAATGTACCGCTCAAGGACGGAGTTATCACAAACGACAAGAGGATAGTAGGCGCTTTGCCGACAATCAAATATCTTAAAGAAAATGGAGCAAAGATTATTCTCTGCTCTCATCTCGGCAGACCCAAGGGAGAGTACAGGCCCGAATTCAGCCTTGCTCCGGTTGCGGCTAAGCTTTCCGAATATCTCGGAGAAGAAGTTAAGCTTGCCGAGGACGCTGAGGTTGTAGGCGAAAATGCAAAGAAAATGGCAGCCGAGCTTAAAGACGGCGAGGTAATGCTGCTTGAAAATGTACGCTACCGCAAAGAGGAAACGAAGAACGAGGAAAGCTTTTCTAAAGAGCTTGCGTCCCTTGCGGATATTTTTGTAAACGACGCTTTCGGCACAGCTCACAGAGCGCACTGCTCCACAACCGGAGTTGCATCATATCTGCCTGCTGTATGCGGTTATCTTATTCAAAAGGAAATTAAATTTATGGGCGGTGCCCTTGCCGACCCGAAGAGACCGCTTGTTGCCATTCTCGGCGGAGCAAAGGTTTCGGACAAAATCGGAGTTATCTCCAACCTTATCGGCAAATGCGATACCATTATCATCGGCGGAGGTATGGCTTACACATTTATGAAATATCTCGGTCACAGCATAGGCACTTCCCTACTTGAAGCCGACTGGGTTGAAAAAGCCGGAGAAATGATGAAAATCGCAGAGGAAAAGGGCGTTAAATTTCTTATCCCCGTTGACAATAAAGTAGGCAAGGAATATGACGAAAATACCGAATTTACGGTAGTAAACAGTGATGAAATTCCCGACGGCTGGATGGGTCTTGACATCGGTCCGGAAACCGAGAAGCTCTTTACCGACGCAATTAAGGGCGCAGGCACCGTTATTTGGAACGGGCCTATGGGCGTTTCCGAATGGGATAATTTTGCATCGGGCACAATTGCAGTTGCAAATGCCGTTGCCGAATCGGGCGCTGTATCCATAATCGGCGGCGGAGATTCCGTTGCCGCTGTTACGAAGTTCGGCTTTGCCGACAAGATGAGCCACATCTCCACAGGCGGCGGTGCTTCTCTTGAATTCCTTGAGGGCAAGGATTTGCCGGGTATCTGTGCGCTTGCCGACAAGGACTGATATTTCCAAATATATAAAACCAATTTAATATAAGCAAAAAGAGGTAGACAAAATGAACAAAGCTCTTCGTAAAGCCGTCATTGCCGGCAACTGGAAAATGAACAATACACCTGAGCAAACAACCGCTCTTATCAACGAGATGAAGCCGCTTGTTGCAGACGCTGACTGCGGCGTTGTAATCTGCGCACCGTTTGTTGACCTTCAATCGGCGCTTGATGCCGCAAAAGGCTCAAATATTAAAATCGGCGCAGAAAACTGCCACTGGGCGCAAAGCGGAGCATTCACCGGCGAGGTATCTGCTCCTATGCTCAAGGCTATGGATGTTGAATATGTTATAATCGGTCACAGCGAGAGACGGCAGTATTTCGGCGAAACCGACGCTACGGTAAACAAGAGAGTAAGAGCCGCTCTTGATAATGGACTTAAAGTTATTCTCTGTGTCGGCGAGGTTCTCGAGCAAAGAGAGCAGGGCGTTACCTTTGAAGTGGTAGGTATGCAAACGAAGATTGCTCTTGAGGGCGTCAGCAAGCAGGAGCTTGAAAATATCATCATCGCATACGAGCCTGTATGGGCAATCGGAACAGGCAAAACCGCTACGGCAGAGCAGGCGGACGAGGTGAACGGATATATCCGTCAGGTAATCGCCGAGCTTTACGGCAAGGAAACGGCGGACGTTTTTGTTGTTCAGTACGGCGGCTCGATGAATGCAAAGAATGCAGACAAGCTTCTTGCAAAAGAGAATGTTGACGGCGGACTTATCGGCGGCGCTTCGCTCAAAGCGGAGGATTTCTCAATCATCGTTAAGGCTGCAAGCAAATAAAATTTTACGGCGGGGTGGTCGGGGCTTTGGTCTTACCACCCTTTTGTAATGCAAATATCTATTTTCGGAGGAATACAGAATATGAAAAAACCTGTTGTGCTTTGCATAATGGACGGATTCGGCAAGAACGATTCCGATTACGGCAATGCCGTTACGGCTGCAAACAAAGTAAACCTTGATAAAATTATGGAACAAAATCCGTATACCTACATCGGAGCTTCCGGTCTTAATGTAGGCTTGCCTGACGGTCAAATGGGCAATTCCGAGGTTGGGCATACCAATATCGGCGCCGGCAGAATTGTTTATCAGGAGCTTACAAGGATAACCAAGTCGATTGAGGACGGCGATTTTTACGAAAACGAAGCGATGAAAACCGCTGTTCAAAACGCGATAGACAACAATACCTCGCTTCACCTTATGGGGCTTATGAGCGACGGCGGAGTTCACTCCCACAATTCCCACATTTGGGCGATAGTTAAGCTTGCTAAAAAAATGGGGTTTAAGAAGGTTTATCTTCACTGTATTATGGACGGACGAGATGTTCCGCTGACAAGCGGCAAGGATTATGTTGCCGAGGCTGTTAAAAAGCTTGATGAAATCGGCGTGGGCAAGGTTGCCACGGTAGTGGGCAGATACTACGCAATGGACAGGGACAACAACTGGGACAGAGTTAAAAAAGCGTACGACGCACTCGTTTTCGGCAAAGGAATACAAACAGACAATCCCGTAAAGGCGATTGAAGAATCATATGAAAAAATTGACGCTGAGGGCAAGAATATCACCGATGAATTTATCGAGCCTACCGTATGCCTTGAAAACGAGGGCAGAATCGGCGCAAACGACAGCGTTGTATTCTTCAATTTCAGACCCGACAGAGCAAGGGAAATTACCAGAACCTTTGTTGACGATGATTTCAAGGGCTTTGAGCGTGACCGTTTCCCGGTGACATATGTATGTATGACGCAGTACGACGCCACTATGCCTAATGTGCTTGTAGCGTTCAAACCGCAGAGCCTTGAAAATACGCTCGGCGAATACCTGGCGAAGAACAATATGACCCAGCTCAGAATAGCTGAGACGGAAAAATATGCGCATGTAACATTCTTCTTCAACGGCGGCGTGGAAGCCGTAAACGAGGGCGAGGACAGGATTTTAATTCCCTCACCAAAGGTTGCAACCTACGACTTAAAGCCGGAGATGAGCGCATACGAGGTTTCCGAAAAGCTAGACGAAGCCGTACTTTCCGGCAAATACGATGTAATAATAGTGAACTTTGCAAACTGCGATATGGTTGGGCATACGGGAATATTCGAGGCGGCTGTCAAAGCGGTTGAAGCGGTTGACAAATGCGTAGGCTCGCTGTATGAAGCGGTTAAAAAAATGGGTGGTAATCTCTTTATCACTGCAGACCACGGCAATGCCGACAAGATGAAAGAGGAGGACGGCTCGCCGTTTACTGCTCACACCACAAACCCCGTTCCGTTCATTGTGGCAAACTGCGGCGAGGGAATCGAACTTCGTGACGGCGGACGACTTTGCGATATTGCGCCGACTATGCTTAAAATGCTCAATCTCCCCCAACCCGAAGAAATGACGGGCGTGTCGCTAATTAAATAATTACCAAACCGACTAAGCCTCCCCTGTGTAAGGGGAGGTGGGCAATTGCGAGTTTTTCGAGCAATTGGTCGGAGGGGTTGATACTAATTGTTTTTTTGTATGCTCTTACAACAAATAAAAAAATCTTGATTTCCAATAGCAGCACATATAAGATTTTTTAACACCAACCCCTCAGTCAACAACGGCGTAACCGCCGTGTTGCCAGCTCCCCTTGCACAGGGGAGCCATATAGGTGAATATTATAATTCGTTTTGTTCATGTATGAACAAATTGTAAACTTTATCCACCTCCCCTCCCTTGTTATTTTTTTCACAGTTACAATATAATAGACATTGCATACAGGCATTTGTCTGTAAATATTAATAAAGGGGATTATTTTTATGAAAAAATGCAAAAGCTCCTTGCTCTGCTCTTTGCGGTTGTAATGGTTATCGGTATAAGCCTGATAAGTGCATTTGCAGCTACAGACCTTACCAAGGAAGTCAATGTTCTTAAAGACAGCAAATACTACAATGTAAGCCTTAATAACGGTGACAGCGGTGACTACATTAATTTTGAATACACCGGTGTTACACAGGACGGCGTATGGTATGTTACTCCCGACACCGACCTTACGCTTGTTATGTCGGACGGCGACGGTTATTCAAGCGACAGCCTTTCAACCCACGGCTATAACCTCGGCTGGCATTACGGAACTACAACCTCATATTGTATTTCTACCGATACAGCCGCCACTATGACTTGCGGAGATTATTCGTTTACTGTTTTGGGTTTAGCTGACGCAACTTCTCAAAACTCGTTAACAGCTTCTTCGGGTAATTCAATGGCAACAACATTTACACTTGAAGACGGTCTTCCGGCAGGTACATACACATTTGATGTTACATATAAACTTCAAATGAAAAAAAGCCTACTATTGGTAGCTGGTCAACAAACTATGAACTTACCACAACCGACACTATTACAATCATAGCAACCGATGTTGACGCTCTCGGAGGTTCACCCGGTAGGTCTTCGCTTCGGCTTCTCAACAGATATTGATGCCGACACAATCGACGAGTACGGCTTCTATTATGTTTATGATGCTGTTGACACCGTAACAGCAGAAACCGCTAATGTTAAGCAAAAGGTTGCTATAAATCAGATTACTCATAACGAGGACACTGATGACGAATACACAACATTCAATCTTGTATTCACAAATGTTCCGACTGCAAACTTTGACACGGACATCACCGCCTGCGCATACATTGTTGTTGACGGCGTAACATATTATTCAGAGCCGATGACACGCAACTTTACACAGGTTGCAAACGCAGTTTTGGCTGACGAGTCGGTTGATGATGATACAAAATCGGCAGTACAAGATATGCTTAACGCTTAATAAGGAGGCTGTAAATTATGAAAGAAAAATATGCTTCTCCCTGCTGTGATGTAGAATACTTTGCTCGTGTTGATGTTCTCACTACAAGCACTGAAACCACAGTTCAAACCGACGATAACTTTGTTGAGTTCGGCGATTAATCAGCAGTTTTAATAAATGGTATGAACGGACTGCGGAGCTTTCGCAGTCCGTTTTAATTTGCAGGTACTTGCACAAAGGAATGTGATAC
>JAJQGZ010000069.1:5477-6491 GCA_021200075.1 Clostridiales bacterium
ATGTGATACCGATGAAAATTTCCAAAAAAATATTAGCCGTTTTAACAGCAGTTATGATGATTGTTCCGTCGCTTGCAATTATGGAAAGCGCCGATATTTCGCAGAGCATTACGGCTCTTGCAAGCTCAAAATCGACAGTCATCAAGCCTAAAAATTTCAAGATAACATCAAAAAAGGCCAACAGTGTTGATGTATCCTTTAAAAAAGTGAGCAAAGCGGACGGATATGTTATCTGCTACTCCACTTCAAAAAAATTCACCAAAAAGACCACTAAAAAGGTAACCGTTAAGCTCTCGAAAAAGAAAACAGTTACCAAGAGAATAAGCAAGCTTAAAACAGGCAAGACCTATTATATAAAGGTTCGTGCCTATAAAATTGTAAACAAAAAGAAGGTATACAGTAAATATACCTCCGTTAAAAAGATAAAGATTAAAAAAGTGGCCGTTGCGACTACCTCAGACGAAACCAAGGAAACCGCAACCACACAGACGACCGCCGCCACTGAGGAAACCACCACGGCTCAATCAACCGGCACAACGGCTTCCGCTTCCTCTGCTTCCACGACCTCAACAACACAGTCAGACAGCGGAGCGGACGATAACAATGTTGAATTTTCCGGCAATGATTCGCAAACTACAACCGCCGCAGACGAGGAAGTGACAACCACCGTTTCCGATGAAAGCACTACACAATCGGACGATGAACAAGGCACAACATCCCGGGAAGACTCCTCTCAATCCGACGAAGACGAAACCACCACCGAGAACAGCGACGACAACGACGAGGAAGAAACAACAACCACGACTACAGCCACAATGGTTTCAACTGACAGTGAGGGCTGGATTGATAAGTGGTATTAATAAAACAGCTATTAAAAGAGGCAGCTCACTTTTTGCGAGCCGCCTTTTTTTATGAAAGGTTATTTATAAATATTAAGTAAATTTACAGCGGGCGGATGTTATCCGCCCCTACTACCTTGTATTTACTAAAAGTTTATAAATAACTGGAATTATC
>JAJQGZ010000180.1 GCA_021200075.1 Clostridiales bacterium
ATAAACTTTTAGTAAATACAAGGTACTACATCGTCCAAACACATTTCGCATTCAAGCAAATTGCAACAGCAATTTGTAACGAATGCTCCGTGTGCTTCTCCTCTCCCACAAAGCCAAAGGCTTTGTGGGGTCCCCGATTCCTTGTTTGCCGAATTGTTGTAGTAATAAATATCAGTTTCGGGCGATTGCAAATCGGGCGTGGTTATGGTACTTTAACTACACACTGAGACTGTCGTTTGCAGAAGCAGACGGCAGTCTTTTTATATCAATATCAATTTACCCGCCTCGGCTTAGTTTACGAAAACAAAACCGAGGCGGTAAAATTATAAATTATTCGTCGGGGTTGCCGGGGAATTTCGGGATTCCGTCGAAGCCTTTTTGCAGGTCGGCATCGGTCGGAATATAATCTGTCATAGTCTTATTATTAAACTGTTCATAAGCGACCATATCAAAATATCCTGTTCCGGTAAGACCGAATACGATTGTCTTTTCCTCACCGGTCTCCTTGCACTTGAGCGCTTCATCAACAGCGACACGGATTGCGTGGCTCGATTCAGGTGCGGGAAGAATACCCTCAACACGAGCAAACATTTCCGCCGCTTCAAAAACGGCAGTCTGCTCAACCGAAACGGCTTCCATATATCCGTCGTGGTACAGACGGCTCAAAACAGGGCTCATACCGTGATAACGCAAACCGCCTGCGTGGTTAGCCGACGGAATAAAGCCTGAACCGAGGGTATACATTTTTGCGAGAGGACAAACCTTGCCGGTATCGCAGAAATCATAAGCAAACTTACCTCTTGTAAAGCTCGGGCAGGAAGCTGGCTCAACTGCGATAATACGATAATCCGCTTCGCCCCTGAGCTTTTCGCCCATAAAGGGTGAAATCAATCCGCCGAGATTTGAACCGCCGCCGGCACAGCCGATTATGATATCCGCCTTGATGCCGTATTTATCGAGCGCAGTTTTTGTCTCTACACCGATTACCGACTGGTGCATAAGCACCTGATTTAATACGGAACCGAGAACATAGCGATAGCCCGGATTGGTCATCTCAGCTTCAACAGCTTCCGAAATTGCACAGCCGAGACTGCCGGTAGTACCCGGGAACTCCTTGTTCATTTTCCTGCCGACCTCGGTTTCCATAGACGGCGACGGAGTTACCGTTGCGCCGTATGTACGCATTACCTCACGGCGGAAAGGCTTTTGCTCATAAGATACCTTAACCATATAAACCTTGCAGTCCAATCCGAAATATGCGCAAGCCATTGAAAGCGCAGTACCCCACTGACCTGCTCCTGTTTCGGTGGTAACGCCTTTAAGCCCCTGCTTCTTTGCATAATATGCCTGAGCGATAGCGGAATTGAGTTTGTGAGAGCCGGAGGTGTTATTACCCTCGAATTTGTAATAAATCTTTGCCGGAGTCTGTAACTTTTCCTCTAAGCGATAAGCACGCATAAGAGGCGACGGACGGTACATTTTGTAAAATCCCTGAATCTCCTCGGGAATCGGAACATACCTGTTCTCGTTATCAAGCTCCTGTTTAATAAGCTCATCGCAAAATACCGGTCGCAAATCCTCGTATCCCATAGGCTCAAGCGCGCCGGGATTAAGAAGTGGCTCAGGCTTTGTTTTCATATCCGCACGAACACTGTACCAATGTGTAGGTATCTCACTTTCGTCAAGATAAATTTTGTACGGAATTTTCTTTTCTTCTGCCATAACTTTCTCCTTTTAGAAAAATTTATTTAGTGAACAGCTTTGAAAATAATCCCAAGCTGTTCAAAATTACTGTAAATCATCGTCGACGTCGCCAAAATCCTCTTCGACAAATGAATCGGAATCAAAGCTCATCTGCTCCGTGTTCTCCGCAGTGAAATCCGAGCCTAACGAATATGCCTGCATCTCGAGCCACTGCTGACGGTTAATAAGAATTTCACGAGGCTTTGAACCGTTTGCAGGCCCGATAATCCCTTTATCCTGAAGCTGGTCGATTATCTTAGCGCCCCTTGCATATCCGACGGAAAGCTTACGCTGGAGGAACGAAGTGGAAGCAGTACCCGATTCAAGCACAATATCAACTGCCTTTGAGAACAGATCGTCAAGCTGCTCGCCCTGCTCGTCGTCCTCGAACGGAGAGGATTTTTTATCCTGAACGGCTTTCTTTTCAATCTCCTTGGTGACATCTTCGTCATACTGGCTTTCGCCCTGATTTTTGATGAAATCGCAAAGCTCCTCCACCTCTTCATCTGAGATGAAGCAACCCTGAACCCTTATCGGCTTTGACGAACCGATGGGAGAATAAAGCATATCTCCATTTCCCAAAAGCTTTTCAGCTCCGCCGGAATCGAGAATAGTTCTCGAATCTATCTGCGACGAAACAGTGAGTGCAATACGGGAGGAAATATTAGCCTTGATAAGACCGGTGATAACATCAACCGACGGCCTTTGAGTAGCGATAACAAGGTGCATACCAGCGGCTCTTGCCATCTGTGCAAGACGGCATATGGAATCCTCTACTTCCTTTGGCGCCGCCATCATAAGGTCTGAAAGCTCGTCGATAAAAATACATATCTTAGGCATCGGTTCCATATCTTCGTGCTTCTTGACATATTTATTGTATCCGTCAATATCACGAACACCGGTCTGCGAAAACGTCTGGTATCTTTGCAACATTTCGGAAACCGCCCAGCCGAGAGCACCTGCGGCTTTCCTCGGGTCTGACACAACGGGGACAAGCAAATGCGGTATGCCGGAATACTTTGAAAATTCAACCTGCTTGGGGTCAATCATAAGGAATTTGACCTCATCGGGCTTAGCACGGTAGAGTATGGAAGCTATAATAGAATTCATACACACGGATTTACCGGAACCGGTAGTACCTGCGATAAGCAGGTGGGGCATTTTTGCAATATCGCAATAAACGCACTTACCCGCTATATCCTTGCCGAGACCTGCGGAAAGCTTGGACTTTTGCTCATTAAATTCGGGTGTGTCAATAAGCTCTCTTGCGGAAACGGAATTTTTTATCGTATTGGGTATCTCTATACCGACTGCGGCTTTGCCCGGTATCGGCGCTTCTATACGAACATGGGTAGCCGCAAGATTAAGTGCAATATCGTCGGAAAGATTTGTTATCTTGGATATACGAATACCTGCCGCCGGTTTCAACTCATACCTTGTAACTGTAGGGCCTCTCGATATATCGGTAATGGTTGCGTCAACATTAAAGGAATTAAGCGTTTCGATAAGCCTTTGCGCATTTTCTTTAAGCTCGCCGCTGACATCCTTTGACGAACCCTTTTTGCCCTCTTTAAGAAGCGTTACCGGAGGAAGAGTATATTTGTCTGTCTGCTGTGTACTCTGCTGAGATAAATCGGGGCTTTGCTTTTTCTCATCATCTTGCTTCTGCACCGAGGCATTTTCTACTATTTCATCTATCGACTTTTTCTTTTCGGCGGTTTTGCCTTTCTTGGACATTTCACGCTCAAGCGGATTTCTCTTGGCCGTTTCGTTTATTTCGTCAATAATATCCTTTAGTACAGATTGAGCTTCCGCTTCTTTAGCGGCTGAGGAAGCTTTTTTCTTCTTTGAAGCAGGCTTGGCTTCTTCTTCCGAACCCGGCGGCTGAGCGTCGAGCGGAACATCAATATTTGCTTTGTTCATCCTGCGCTGTTCTATTCTCTCGCCCACCTTGTCATATGTGACCTTGGCAGGCTTGACAGCGCCGGAAAGAAACTGAAAAACCGTCAAATTAGTTATCAAAAGAAAATCAACTATCATCAAAACAACGCTGATTATAATTGCCGGAACCTTGCCGAGAGTGAGCAAAAGCCAACCGAAAACAGCACCGATAAATCCGCCGTTAAAAGAAACTGTAGCATTATTATAGCTGTCGGTAACAGCCTGCGTAAACTGGGCGCCGGTTTTATTTTTCACAATATGTATAAACGACGCAATTATCAGCGCAAACACAACAGATTCAATAATTTTTGCAACAAAAATTGAGCTTTGCTCCCTCCTTGCGGAGAAAATCAAAGTTATGACAAGCATAAGAAGCGGAAAAACACAAGCGGCAAAAATACCGAAAATGCCGACATAAACGTTGTGCAAAACGCTCCACGCACCGTCGCCCTGAATTACCGCTATGAAAAAGAATATTACCGAAAATGCAAGAATTACTATCTCGTAAATTCTGATTTTTTCCGACTCGTCTGTCTTGCTCTTTGAGCGGGAGGAATTACCCTTCATTTTTGACGAAGCCGGAGAAGCGGGTTTTTTTGTACTTTTTTTATTTGCCATATTTACCTCTTTTACCTTTCAAGCCGAATTGGTTTTGAATAATAAATGTAAATAAAATAATCAATTTGATTTATAGTTTGTTTCGCCTTATTTTGCGGCAAGCTCGACTGCGCCGATAACAACCGAAATAACACCGATTGCGATATCATAGTACGCAAAATATTTGAGTGCCTTTTTTCTGACGATAAATATAAAGAGCTTTATGAAAAAGAACGAAGCCGCCGCCGAAACAATTGCGGCGATTATTGCCGAAACGACGCCGATTTGCGTAACAGCCGTGCATATTTCAACAACACCTGCAACAAGAAGCACGGGAACCGACATCACCATTGAATACCTGAGCGCATATTTTTCGCTCATACCGAGGATAAGAGCCGCCGCATATATGCCGAAAACGAACGAACAGCCTGCAAACGGCAGAGTGAGAAATGCGACAATGCCGATAACGACCGCATGCAAAATACCTGATGAAGAACTGCTTTTTTTGCTTACCGCAAAGGCGGAAACAATTATCAGCACACCGGTAAGTGCAAGGCATATACCCTCGCCCAAAATATTACCGTTATAAGATGTTGAACGGAAAAGTTCAAATAGACTTCCACTTTTCCCGGTCGGAATGGCATATAAAATCATAAAGGCAAACGAAAGCAATGTCATAAACATAAACTTGCGCTGTGACGAAGCGTTTTTTATACTGAGCCTTTTATGAAACAAATCGTTCCAGCTTGCGAAAAAATTTTTAAAAAGCCCCGAAAAGAGCTTGAAAAAAGCAATAAATATACCTACCGCTATACCTATATGTACCACGCCGGTAAGCTGGGAACAGGCGCCGGAATACCTGCCAGCCAAATCGTGAAAAATTGCGGAATGACCGCTTTCAGACACCGGGAATATCCATGTGAACGCCTGTGCCAGCGCTTGAAATATTGCTGTTAAAATTGACATTATCCTTACCTACGAACAGAGATGCATTGTCCAAAAAATATCCGTTTCTGATATAATCGAACGGATTGCTCGACCTTATGCAGTTGCCTGCCGACGGATACGCCGAGGGAGAATAAAAAACATCGGATTCATTAATCACTGTCCAAAGCATTTCGGCTGCGCCTCTTTTCAATTACGGATTTGACTTTTTCGGCTTCAAGCTCTTTTTTATTCTTCTGATTCTGTTCTCTTTCTTTACTCTTTGCAGATTTTTTGTTTTCCTCATTCTCAGCTATCGCATTATTGAGAAAATCGAGTGTGTCGCTCAAATCTCCGAGTTCGTCAATCAAGCCGCTTTCAACGGCTCCCTCGCCGTCAAGAACGGTACCCACATCCATAACAAGCTCGCCCGTTTTCATCATAAGCGAGCGAAAATCATCGCCGCTTATGTTTGAATTATTTGCCACAAAATTAATTATACGATCCTGCATTTTTTCAAAATAAGACAGTGCTTGCGGAACGCCCAAAACAAGCCCGTTCATCCTGACCGGGTGAACCGTCATAGTGGCGCTGGGTACAATGAAGCTGCGTTTACAGCTTACCGCAAGCGGCACACCGATTGAATGACCGCCTCCGAGTACGAGCGAAGCCGTGGGCGTTTTCATAGTGGAGAGAAGCTCGGCGATCGCAAGCCCCGCTTCAACATCTCCGCCCACCGTATTGAGTACAATCAGCAGACCCTCAATCTCCTTGCTTTCCTCAACCGCTATAAGCTGCGGAATAACATGCTCATGCTTTGTTGTCTTATTTTGGCTTGGGAGAATATAATGCCCCTCTATCTGCCCGATGACGGTAAGACAATGTATAAACCGACCGTCCTTTGACACGGTTATCGAACCGGTTTCATAGCTCGATTCACTTTGAGCCTCGGCTTCCTCTGCCGGCTTTTCTCCCTCATTTTGCGCAAGATTACCGTTTTGCATATGTTCGCCCCTTAAAAATAATTCGGATATAAATAAAATCAACAGCTGATTATAATAAATCGCAATTATATAATCGGCGGTTTCACAATTATTTATTCCCGAAAAATCCGCAAAATAAGCATAACGGGGCATATCTATTTTATTTTATCATAAATTTATATTTATTTCAACTTTATTTAAGCTTAATTTTAAGCTTAATTTCAACAATACATAACCTAAATGTTCGGAGTAAATTCCCAAAGTAAATTCCACAGTGGAATTTGAGGTGGAATTTAGTATGG